>NZ_VPDX01000001.1:0-272552 GCF_013417475.1 Acinetobacter sp. YH12249
CCGAGACTTTATGTCTCCTAAAGAGCCGTTGAAGACTACGACGTTGATAGGTTGGATGTGGAAGTGCAGTGATGCATGAAGCTGACCAATACTAATTGCTCGTGAGGCTTGACTATACAACACCCAAGCAGTTGTATATAAAGCATCAATTGATTTCATATTGATCTAACGATCAGACGAAAACTTGATTTAGTTAAGCTAATCGAACAAATGAGAGTATAATTAAGCACTGCTTAGTTCTACTCGCAAGAACTCAGATACATCTGTTAATGCATTCTATTTGAAGAAAGCTAGGCAAACGAAGCGCAAGCAACGTAGATAAGACCATAGTGAGTAAGCATACCAGTTGTGCTGGCGACCATAGCAAGAGTGAACCACCTGATCCCTTCCCGAACTCAGAAGTGAAACCTCTTAGCGCTGATGGTAGTGTGGGGTCTCCCATGTGAGAGTAAGTCATCGCCAGCTCATTATTCCAAAAGCCCTCTGCTCACGCAGGGGGCTTTTTTTATATTTATATAATCACTTTTCTCTCTTTAACGACTAATTTTTTACAGCTGTATAATCTCTGATCAGCTGTAAAATGTTATACTACTCGTGTAAATATTTTTTATTCTCTGAGTCATATGCAGCAGATTCTCATAAACACATTTGTGTTGATATGGCTCAGTTTGATTTCTCCACAGCTATACGCTGTAACAGAATTAAATTTTGATCATCATCAGTATGTCAAACTCGATGGAGAATGGGATTTCTACTCCAATCAGCTGATTGATCCCACTTCTGGGCAGTGACCATCTCAGTTAACTTCCTCTAATCAGACTCTTGCTGCTGAAAAAGTTCATTTACCTAATTCTTTCCTGACCTTAACAGGTCATAAAGACCATATTGGAACTTTTCAAAAAGCCTTCAGGCTGCCTGAATCAGTCATCAATCATGCGGTTTATATTTATGTGCCTTATCAGTATGGGGCTTATCGCATGTATGTCGATGATCATCTCCTGATAGAAGTAGGGCAGGTAGGCATACATGGTCAGCATCAGACCATGATGGCGCCAAAGTTGGCTTCTTTCTTTCCCTCACAGCGGGAAGTGACGATTACCATTCAGGCTTCAAGTTATCACCATATCCGTGGCGGGCTGGAAAACAGCATGTTTATTGGCTTTAATCAGCCTATTCTGGATAAGTTTTATGATCAGGTGATTCCTTTAAGTGTGATCAGTGGCGTTCTGCTGATGATTGGCTGCTTTATGGTGTTCTTTGCAGTATTTCGCAGCCTTAAAACGCAAGCAGGTAATTTGCTGCTGTTTCTAGGGTTATTTATTCTGTGCTTGAGCCTACGTAGCTTCTTTGCAGTCCCATTCATTTATACTTTATTCACGAATATTTCCTAGGTATGGGGCACACGATTTGAGTATTTACTGACTGAATTGGCGACTCTGTTCTTCCTGATTTATATCTATTTATTGCCGTATCGACTGTTAAATCCTTATTTATTAAAAATCACAGCTTTGCTAATTAGTATCAATGTAGCTGTGACTCTGTTTACGCTGCCTTATATCTTCCAGAGCTTCTTTTTCCAGAGCTTTAGTATTGCAGTACTGGTCTTTATTAATCTGCTTTATGGCGCTTACCGCATGCACAAATCGCATGTGCGTTATTCCAAGATCAATTCTATTGCGGTGGTGCTGATCTGCCTGACCTTCCTGCATGACTATTTACTTGCTTTAAAGGTGATAGATTCAGTTGAAATTGCATTTTATACCTCCTGTGCCTATTTTATTTTAATTACCTTTCAGCTCAGCCGTGATTATGCGGTGCAAAGTATTAATACCGAGTTGTTAAATAAGCAGCTTTTGCGCCTGAATAAAGAACTTGATCAGAAGGTTCAGGACCGTACGCGTGATATCACCTTGCTCAATGAGAAACTCGCGCAGCAGGTGAGGCTGGATTCGTTGACAGGTGCCTATAATCGCTTTGCCTTAAATGAACAGCTTTAGCAGCAATATGAATATGCAATCGTAAATCAGACTTCGCTGGCTGTTTATATGATCGATGTAGATTATTTTAAAAACTATAATGACTATTATGGCCATCTCAAAGGTGACTATATTTTAAAAACACTGGTTCAAACTATTCAGCAAATATTGCCTGAAAATGGCTTTCTGGCACGTTATGGTGGTGAGGAATTTGCCGTTTTACTGGCAGATATTTCCTGGCAGGAAGCCAAAGCTTTTGCCGAGCAACTTTGTGAGGTCATTCGTCAGCTCAATTTGGAACATGCCAATCGTAGGGATGACAAGACCTGGATCAGTATCAGTGTTGGGGCAGCGATTATGGATGCTGAACATATCTATAGAAATGTTGCCCGTTTACTGAAAACAGCCGATCAGCAGTTGTATCAGGCGAAAATTCTTCGCGATTCAGCCTGTATTAAATAATAAAAAACTCAATGAATGCATCAGCTATCTTATTGAGATTATGTTATATCCGCTTACGATTCCTTTACTTTTTTATTATTTTAGCCGCTGTCTGGAATGCTAAATTGGTACTTATCTGAATGAAATTAGCATGAAGAATAACAATGAAACAGACTAAAATAGCAGCGATTTTATTATTAGGCTTGGGTTTCTATAGCCTGACTGCCTGTGCCCAAGACCAGACTTCATCACCGGCAGCTGGACAATCCGCTGCCAAAACCACACAGCAAGCCTATAAAGTTGAAGAATTTGCACAGTTGAATGAGCCATGGGCACTGACTGAGTTACCAGATCAGCGTTTACTGATTACCGAAAGATCAGGAAAATTGAAATTATTTAATCCAGCCAATCGCAGCACCCAAACTGTTCAGGGTATTCCTCAAGTGGCCTATGGCGGACAAGGTGGCTTAGGCGATATCGCACTCCATCCTGACTTTGCCAAGAATCAGTGGGTTTATCTCAGTTATGCCGAACAGGGACAGGGTGGTTATGGTGCAGTCGTGGTTCGTGGCAAGTTGGATCTCACCAAGAGCACACCACAACTCACTCAGATCAAAAAAATCTGGACTCAGGTACCGAAATTTTCTTCCGGTCAGGGGCATTATGGGCACCGAATTATCTTTGGCTCAGATAACAAACTTTGGATCAGTTCGGGTGAACGTCAGCAATTTAATCCAGCTCAAGACATAAACTCCAATGCCGGCAAGATTATTCGTCTGAATGATGATGGTTCAATTCCTTCCGATAATCCATTTATGAATCAGGGTGAAATTGCCAAGCAGGTCTGGAGTCTGGGGCACCGTAATCCTCTCGGTCTGGCATTTGATCCACAAGGGCAGCTTTGGGTGATTGAAATGGGTCCTAAAGGTGGTGATGAGCTGAATAAAGTGATGAAGGGCAAAAATTATGGCTATCCGATTGTCTCTAATGGGGAGCATTATGATGGCAAGCCGATTCCAAATCACAGTACCCGACCAGAGTTCGAAGCACCGGCATTAGATTGGACTCCCGTAATCTCTCCTTCAGACTTGCTGTTCTATACTGGCAATAGCTTTCCTCAATGGAAAAATAAAGCTATAGCTACAGGTCTGTCTTCTCAGGCAATGATTGTAATTGATACTACTCAAAGCCCTGTGAAAGAAATACAGCGACTGGATATGAAAGAGCGGATTCGTGGTGCGATTCAGGCCAAAGATGGCTCACTCTGGGTGATTGAAGATGGTCCAAAAGCCAAGTTGCTTAATATGACCGCATCTCAGTAAAAAGCTAAATAGTTAATATCAGAATGAAAGAAAAAGGCCCCAACTCCTGTGAGGGCCTTTTCAAATTTAGCTCAGATACCTATCCTCCGGTATCAATCAGCATCCTGCCGATGTTTTATTCTTGTTTTTGCAAGACTTCCTGTCTTGGTATGCACTCAATATAGCCTGAGTCAGAAAGACCGAGTAGAGGCATTGACCGCATCTGCTGTAGGCCAGAGGCGACAAGGTCACTTGAAAATATTTATCCAATTAATTCCAGAGTTCTCAGGATAATTTTGCGATATGGTAGAGATAGAAGACCTTATTAAAGCTCATCTCTCTATTCAATAAAAAATATCTAAAAGAATTCAATAAAATAATAAAAAGAAGAAGCACATGCCTACCGTTCAAATTGAAGTCCGGCAGCAGTATTCCCAGGCTGATGAAGAGCAGTTACTCGACAGCGTATTTCAATGTGTGAAAAATGCGTTTCAGCTGCCTGACTATGACCGTAATATCCGGCTGGTGGTACATGAAGCCCATCGTTTTCAATATATGGTTCATCTGGCCCAGCCTGAATACTTTACCTTGATCAGTATTGACTGCTTCGTTGCTCGAAGTCTGGAGACCAAGCGCAAACTGTATCAGCAGATTATAGAAAGCTTGGGAAAATTGGGCATTCCGCCTGATCATATCCTGATTCATCTGTGAGAAAGTCCATTGGAAAACTGGGGAATCCGAGGCGGACAAGCAGCCTGTGATGTCAATTTAGGCTTTAATGTAGAGATCTGATTTTTTAAAAAAATACCAGATTTTAAATACAAAAAAGCCCCAACATCCTGTTGAGGCTTTTCTGGATTTGCTTCTCAGATCTGACTCCTGTCTGACCTGTCAACGTCCTGTTACTCTGCGCTTTTTATTGTTGTTGTATCGCTTTGCAGACTTCCTGTCTGTCTATGAATGAAACTATAGCCTTGAACTGAAAATGGGAATAGCCGACAAATTCTGCGCTGCCTGTAGGCTAAAGCGCACATCGCTGTCGTCCTCAGGCACTGACATACTGGATCAGCTTATCCACGACATCTCTAAGTGTTTTATTGTCGAATTCATTTCCTTCAAAGCTGTAGTCTTTATTGCGACTAAAAATGTCCCGCAGCTCTACAATCGCATTGGTATCCACCATGCCAAGCTGAGTGCCGACCTGACGGATCTGATCAATGGAACGTGAGCCGTTGGTGACGCCATAACCGATATAAGCTGCCGGTTTGCCTTGCCATTCCTTGGCTAGATAATCCAGCGCATTCTTTAATGCTGGGCTATAGCCATGGTTATATTCAGGACTGATAAAAATAAATGCATCCGCAAGAGCAATAAAGTCGGCCCATTCCTGCTGTTTCGGCTGATCATAAATACCGGTCAATGGGGGATGAGAACCAGCAAAAAGCGGAAGATCCCATTCTTTTAAGTCGACAAGTTCGGTTTCAAGCGTGCTAAAACCATATTTTTTAATTTCCTGTAGTACCCAATGTGCGACCTTAATTGCTGTACGTCCTTCACGCACACTGCCAACCACAATATAAATTTTCATATCTTTCCCTTTCTTATCGTATTCTCATCAAATTAAATTAATCAGATTTATTAATAGAGACTAGAGAGGATTTGTATCCAGAAACTAAAAAAGCTCCCGAAGGAGCTCTTTTAAATCATGTGATTAGCTGATATTACATCAGCTTCACGCCTTGCTGGCCAGCCGGAGTGACTTTGAAGATTTCGACTTCAAAGGTGATATTTTTACCTGCAAGAGGATGATTAAAGTCCACTTCGGTAATATCATCATTTACGGATCTTACTACGCCATACAAAGTCGATTTGGCCTTGTCTTCAAACTCGATCATGTGACCTTCGATCGGACGTTCGCCAAATTTCACCGTATCAAATTTTTGAACATTTTCAGGATTCCACGGACCAAAAGCTTCTTCGGGTGGAAGGCTGACAGTACGACGGTCACCGGCACGCAAGCCCATTAAGGCTTTTTCAAAACCTGGTAATAGGTTGCCATCACCAATGGTCAGGCTTACCGGTTCTTCACGGCTACGGGTATTGTCAATTTCTACGCCACTTTCGATCGCGACAGAAAAATGAAGCTCGACTTTAGAGCCGTCTTCAACACGAGTTTCCTCGTTAGGATTAATAAAATCAGTCATGTTGCGCCTGTGCACGTTGAATTCGGTGTTTTTCCAGGAAAAACGTATCAATCAGCAGCAGAATCGTACCTAAAGTAATGGCACTATCCGCAATATTAAAAGCAGGGAAGTGGCTGTTCTGATAATAGACATGAATAAAGTCGACCACATAGCCTAAAGAAATGCGGTCAATCAGGTTACCAATAGCACCCCCCAGAATCAGGGCAACTGCTAGTGGCAAGACTTTCATGCTCTTTGGCATACGCATCAGCCAGAACACGAAAACCACAGACACTAAGCCTGCAAGAGAGGTAAAGAAATAGCGTTGCCAGCCACCAGCATCGGACAAGAAACTAAAGGCAGCGCCATAGTTATGTAACAGTGTCCAATTTAAAAAGGGCAGGACGGGCACCGGATCTGCATATTCCAGATGTGTTACCGCAATCCATTTGGTCCATTGATCTAGAATGATCGCCAGAATAGCCAGTCCAATCCACCACAAATTGTGAGGATAGAACTGGAACAGACCCTTTTTCTGCTGTGGGTTAGGCATATTTTCTCTCTTCACCTTGGCCGCTCGGGAGGTTAATGATACAACGACCGCATAGTCCTGGATGTGAGGCATGTGTATTCACATCAGGAAGCACGTGCCAGCAGCGTACACATTTCTCGCCATCTGCCGCAGATACTTTCACGCGTAGGCCTTCAAGTTCAGCGTCATTGCCTTGAGCAGCATCAAATGGATTCACGATTACCTGAGAAGTGATCAGAACGAAACGCAGCTCATCACCCAGACGGTCTAGAACAGCTTTCAGTTCATCATTGGCCCACAGCTCAACTTTGGCAGACAGGTTTGAACCCACCAGTTTCTCGTTACGCGCATTTTCAATGTGCTTGTTCACCGCAGATTTCACTGTAATCAGGGTTTGCCAGTCTGCTTCAGACAACAGGTTTGCCTGTGCTGAAACTGGAATATCGTACCATTCAGCAGTGAACACATATTTCTCGCTTTGACCTGGAATTAGTGGCCATGCTTCTTGAGCGGTGAAGCTCAGGATTGGTGCCATCCAGCGAACAAAGGCTTGTACCAGATGATACAGCGCAGTTTGCGCAGAATGACGTGCCTGTGAATCTGCTTTAGTGGTGTACTGACGGTCTTTGATGATGTCTAAGTAGAAACCACCGAGGTCGTTAATACAGAAATTGGTCAAGGCATTGGTCACGATATGGAAGTTCATATCTTCATATGCTTTCTTGATGGTTTCCTGTACATCATTGGCGCGTTGCAGGATGTATTGATCCAGTGCAATCAGTTGATCTACAGGTAGGGCATCAGTTGCCGGATTGAAGCCATTGAGGTTTGCCAGCAAGAAACGCAAAGTATTACGGATACGACGGTAACCATCTGATGCACGGTTAAAAATTTCTTTACCTGCGGTCATTTCATAACGGTAATCTGCTGAAGCGATCCAGAAACGCAGGCCGTCTGCACCCATGTTCTTGATAATGTCTTGCGGAGTAATAATATTACCCAGCGATTTCGACATCTTGCGACCTTTCTCATCAACCACGAAACCGTGAGTCAGCAGACCTTTATATGGCGCACGTTGATTGATTGCCATAGAGGTCAATAATGAAGACTGGAACCAGCCACGGTGTTGGTCAGAACCTTCAAGATACAGATCAGCCGGATCGGTCAATTCTTCACGGTCACGCAGCACTGCATAGTGGGTTGTACCAGAGTCAAACCATACGTCTAAGGTATCGCGAACCGCGTTGTACTGCTCAGCATCATCACCAATGAAGTCTTTCGCTTCACGGTTATACCAGGCATCAATACCTTCCTGTTCGATCAGTTTAGCCACTTCTTCGATCAGTTCAGGTGTACGAGGATGCAGTTCATTGGTGTCTTTATGCACGAAGAATGGGATTGGCACACCCCAGGTACGTTGACGTGAGATACACCAGTCCGGACGGCCTTCAATCATCGCCTGAATACGGTTTTTACCCCAATCCGGTACGAAGCTGATGTCATTTTCAATGGCATTCAATGCGCCTTGACGCAGACCTTTTTCATCCATGCTGATGAACCATTGTGGGGTCGCACGGAAGATGATTGGAGTTTTATGACGCCAGCAGTGCGGGTAGCTATGCTTGATAGGCTTATGTGCCCATAGCTTGTTAGCTTCGCCAAGTGCCGCAATAATTTGGGGATTGGCCTTGTAGATGTGCTCGCCTGCAAATAGTGGTGAAGTCGGTAAATACACACCATTACCACCTACAGGATTATCTACTTTCAGGTTATACAGCAGACCAACTTTATAATCGTCCACACCGTGGCCAGGTGCAGTATGTACAGCACCAGTACCGCTGGTTGCAATAACGTGTTCACCCAGAATCACTGGCACTTGACGCTCAGCGATTAAAGGATGTTGTAGTACCAGATTCTCAAGTTTCGCACCGGCAAAATCTGCAATTACTTCAACCGCGTTAAAGCCATAACGTTCGGTCGCAGATTCAACCAGATCTTTGGCCAGGATAAAGTTTTGCGCCGCTTTATCTTCACCACGTGCAACAACCAATTGGTATTCAATTTCAGCGTGCAGAGCAACCGCCTGATTCGCAGGCAGGGTCCAAGGCGTAGTCGTCCAGATCACGATATCGGTTGAGTCTTTAACTTCAACACCTAAACGTGCAGACAGATCCGCCAGATCAACCACGGTGAAACCCACGTCAATCGCGTCTGACTTTTTATCTTCATATTCAACTTCAGCTTCAGCCAGTGCTGAACCACAGTCCAGACACCAGTTCACCGGTTTAAGACCTGGCTGGATATGGCCATTTTTCGCGATTTCACCGAGTGAACGCACGATGTTGGCTTCCTGCTTGAAGTTCATGGTGAGGTAAGGATTGCTCCAGTCACCAAACACGCCCATACGGATGAAGTCTTTTTTCTGTAGCTCCACCTGACTCAATGCATATTCGCGGCAAGCTTTACGGAAAGTAGGCGCATCCACTTTAACGCCGACCTTACCGACTTTTTCTTCAACTTTCAGTTCAATTGGAAGACCGTGACAATCCCAGCCTGGCACATAAGGCGCATCAAAGCCGTCCATGATGCGGCTTTTAATGATGATGTCTTTAAGTACCTTGTTGACTGCATGACCTAAGTGAATCTGGCCATTGGCATATGGAGGGCCATCATGAAGCACGTATTTTTTCTTGCCAATTCGCGATGCACGAATCTGCTGATAAATGTCATCGGCATACCACTCTTCTAACCATTTCGCTTCACGTACTGCCAGATTTGCTTTCATTGCAAAGTCAGTACCTGGGAGGTTCAGCGTGGCTTTATAATCCACTGCATTTTCAGGAGTTTGCTTATCGCTCATGCAAGTTGTCTTCCAATTTAATCAGTCATTAGACTGACACGTTTTACAATAAAAATACGGGACATTAAAAGGGAAATGTGGGGTGTTTTCGACGAAACTCAAGCAGTTTCTCAACATCATCATCAATTCCGGCCTTTAACGCTTCAAGCGAAGGATAATCTTTTTCGCCATGCAGATAATTCAAGAAGGTTACCCGCATTAACAGGCCATACAGATTAGCAGAAACATCAGGAAAATGTACTTCTAATCGCCATTCCGGATGAGTCTGTTTGATCGCAGGGCGGGTACCTACATGACCGGCACCAAACAGGCTGCCCTGATCATAGCCGGCAATACCCGGCTGTTCAGGATTTTCTTGCTGAACCTTGGCGCTGAGTGATCCGGTTTCACAGACTACTTCAACCCCATAAATGCCCTGCAGGCAGGGTTTATGCCGGTTCAGCCGGACATTAATGGTCGGGAAATCAATGGTACGACCAATCTGGTCGCCGTATTGCACCCGGCCGGTAATACTATAAGGACGTCCCAGTAATTTGGCTGCCAGAGCCAGGTCGCCCGCTTGCAGGGTCTGACGGATGCGGGTAGAACTGACCCGTTCACCATCTAACGCAATAGTATGCAGGTTGGTGACCTTAAATCCGTAATCTCGCAGGAATTCACTATTGCCCTGACGGTTTTTACCAAAGTGAAAATCATCCCCCAAGACCAGATGTGCTGCATTCAGTTTATCTTTCAGAATGTCGGCAAAGGCTTCGGCACTCAGGCTTCGGAAATGATGATCAAACTTGGCGACCGCAATATAGTCCACACCCAGTTCGCTTAGATATTCTACCTTTTCACGCAAAGAAGAAATACGTGGCGGTGCTTCATAACCTTTAAAAAATTCAAGCGGTTGTGGCTCGAAGATCATCACAACAGTTTTTAGTTGTTCAGCTTCTGCAACAGCTTTTAACTGTTTGATCATGGCCTGATGACCCAGATGCACGCCGTCAAAATTACCAATCGTAACGGCGGTTTTTGGCAATTCAGAATGTGACGCTAAAGCATTGAGACGGAGCAGCTGCATAGGCGAAATCAGGGAATTGAAAAATAGGAAAGGCTATATATTGCCATAATCTCAACGATTCGTCTTGCTGTTGTGTTTTTATGCAAAAAAATTATTGAAAAATCACGAAACACATCAAGAAGAAAGTGTGCCATCCAAGAATCTTTTGCTGTTATTTAAGCATGAGATCTGCAAAACAGAAATCTAAAAACCCGCTTTTCATTGCCTGGATTTTGCTTTCTAATGTCACGGTTTTCTCAGTCCCGGGTAGTTTGCATGTCAGATTCAGCGCTCATCATGGCATTGGCCAGTGAATCCAAAGGTTTGTTCGAAGCAGAAGGTGTAGAAGTCTACTATAGTGGCATCGGCAAGGTGAATGCTGCTTTTAAGGCCTTTGAAGTAATTCAGAAAACTCGCTGTAAAACCCTGATTAATCTCGGCACCGCAGGCAGTTCCCATTTCAAGGCGCATGAACTGGTTGAAGTTAACCGTTTTGTACAACGTGATATGGATGTTTCACCCTTGGGGTTTGACGTCGGCATTACCCCGATGGATAATCATTTGCCGGGTGCAATTGATCTGGAACCGTTCTTTGCCCATTTACCGAAAGGGGTTTGTGGAACAGGGGACAGCTTTGAAATAGACTTACCAAAAGTGGCTTGTCAGCTGGTGGATATGGAAGGCTATGCGCTGGCCAAGGTATGCAGAAAATTGGATGTGCGCCTGATTTCAGTCAAATATATTACTGACGGTGCAGATGATAGCGCTCACTTGGACTGGGAAGAGAATCTGCTGCTGGGTGCGCAGAAATTATTGAATTTATATCGAACGTTAAAATAATAATAAAGGGTGAGAGAAGGGGTCGGCGACCATAAAATTTATGGTCGTATGCCAAATAATTTTTGCGTTGACCTATTTTTCTTGTGTACGCGGAAGTACGCCGTACAGCATCATATGTACAGTATGCTGGATAATCCGTTGTTGCATGCTGCGGTTACGTAAAGTCTTGCCTGTTACCATTTCCATCTGAGTCGCGAAATCTGCATAGTTCTGGGTTACCGCCCAGATATTCAGAATCAGCAGTTCAGGATCGATATCTTTAGAAATCTTGCCTTGTTCCTGCCAGTTTGAAATCACTTTGGCTTTACGCTTGACCAGTTTTTTCAATGGACCTTTTAAGATTTCTAAAATGTGCGGCGCACCCTGAATCACTTCCAGAGCGAACAGGCGTGAAGCTTTAGGCTGGGTACGCGATACTTCAATTTTTTGCATCAAATAATTGGTAATCGCTTCTTCAGGCTCAAGATCAGCTTCTAGCATTTGTAAAGGTGCCAGCCATTTTTGTAGAACGGTCGTTAAAACCTCTACATAGAGCGCCTCTTTATTTTCGTAATAATAGAAAATATTCGACTTATGCATTTCTGCAATTTGCGCGATCTCATCTAAACTCGCCCCATTAAAACCGTATAGGGAAAAAACATCGAGTGCAGCATTCAGCAGCTGGTTGCGTTTTTGAGTACTCTTTTTTTGTTCCATCAGCAAATATTAAAAACAATTAAAAAGGGAATTTTTAATTGTACGTCAAATCATCAGATTTGTGCATCAAGTCAGGTGCTAATTTTATGAATAATGATGATTTATTCTTTAGATTAAAGAAATAATTAGTATCGGTTTAAGGCGCAGGAATTAAAAACCAAGCTTTTGAAAAGGTTGATGATTTTTTAAGTACTAATTATTACCTTGAAGCATCATAAAGTTAAAATAAAATTAATGAATGAAGTTGAAATTTTGCCAATTGCTGAATAAATAATCAGTGAGACAGATATTCTCTTGATTCGAAATAAGGAATCCAGAATAAACAGTTATTCCAGATTCCCTCACATTTTAGGTTGCCAGAACGGCATTCAGAACCTGCTGTTCAAGTTCGGCGAATTTCACATTCTTTTGTCGTGGACGTGGAAGATCAACTTTGAACTCTTTGGCAATATGGCCTTTATCCAACAGGATAATCCGGTCTGCCAGTTGTACGGCTTCACTCACGTCATGGGTGACCAGAATCGCGGTAAAGCCCTGTTCAGTCCATAATTTTTCAATTAGGTTCTGCATATCCAGACGGGTCAGGGCATCCAGCGCACCAAGTGGTTCATCTAGCAATAAAATACGCGGCTTATGCGATAAGGCGCGTGCCAGGGCAGTACGCTGACGCTGACCACCAGACAGTTGTGAAGGCCAGAGCCCGGCTTTCTCTTTTAAGCCGACTTTCTCCAGCATTTGTGAAGCATTGTCATGCTGGTCTTTGGGTAAGCCGAGTTGCACATTCTGTTCGATGCTGCGCCATGGCAATAAACGCGGATCCTGAAACATCACACGGATATCATCAGCGGTAATGCCTTCACGGATATGACGCGCAGACTTGAATTTAATTTCGCCATAGCTCTGTTTTTCTAAATCTGCAATCAGACGGAGCAGGGTACTTTTACCACAACCACTACGGCCAACAATCGCCAGAAATTCACCCGGCTGAATATGCAGGTCCAGATCTTCCAGTACCTTCACCGAACCATAGAACTTGTGCAGCTGTTCAATAATGATTTCGGCACCCGCAACGGCATTGGGATTGATGTCGGTTGCAGCAGGCTCTTGTACTGCAGTCGGATCATTGGCAAGACGCCCTAAGCTGAGATCAGTCATCACATGCTCCTCAATATTTTTTCAATTATTTTTGATAGCCAGCATGCCAGCGCAGCAGGAATCGTTCTAAGGCTACAGCCAGGACATCTGCCAGTTTACCGAGCAGGGCATACAGTAAAATACCCACCAGTACGACATCAGTTTGCAGGAATTCACGCGCGTTCATGGTCATATAACCGATACCGGACTGGGCAGAAATCGTTTCAGCCACAATCAGCAGTACCCAGACCAGACCAAGTGAAAAACGTAGGCCGACCAGAATTGAAGGCATTGCCCCTGGCAGGATGATTTCTTTATAAAGCTGCCAGCGAGTCAGGCCATAGCTTTTACCCATTTCAATCAGCTGGGGATCGACTGAACGAATCCCATGATAGGTATTGATGTAGATTGGGAAAAACACACCAATCGCGACCAGGAACAGCTTGGCTGATTCATCAATCCCGAACCAGAGAATGACCAGTGGAATTAAGGCCAAAGCCGGGATATTACGGATCATTTGCAAGGTGGTATCCAGCAGGGTAGAAGCCGTTTTGGATGAACCATTCAGTAGACCCAAAATCAGCCCTAGACCACCACCTACTAATAAACCACTTAAGGCACGGCCAGCACTCACTTTGACATGTGTCCACAATTCACCGCTGAGCAGCAAATTCCAGAACGCGATGACTACGGCACTTGGTGCAGGCAAAATGCGGCTTTCCAGCAAACTGGTACTCGACGCGATTTGCCAGAGTAGAATTAATCCGACAGGAACTAACCAGGGCAGCAAACGCTGCCCAAGCTGTGTTCCACGTGAAACCTTCTTTTCTGCGAGGGTTTCAACTGAAACGACTTTCGACATTAAGCTGGCTCCTGAATACTCTCAGCCTTCTTGTTCTCATCTGGAGTGTAGTTATTTGCCACAATCTCACCGAATGGACCAGTCAGGTTTGGCTGAGCCAGTTTTTGCTGAGTTTCAAGCGGAAGTAATGGGAATACCAGTTCCGCAAAACGGATCGATTCTTCCAGATGTGGGTAACCTGAGAAAATGAAGGTATCGATACCTAGATCAGCATATTCCTGAATACGTGCTGCGACAGTTTCTGGATCTCCTACAAGCGCTGTACCTGCACCGCCACGTACCAGACCTACACCTGCCCACAGGTTTGGAGACACTTCGAGTTTGCTACGGTCGCCATTGTGCAGCTCAGCCATACGACGTTGGCCGACAGAGTCCATTTGCTTGAATTTCGCTTGTGCAGCAGCAATGGTGGCATCATCCACATACTGGATGAGCTCGTCTGCTGCTCTCCATGCTTCTTCATTGGTTTCACGCACGATCACATGCAGACGGATACCGTAGCTTAGCTTGCGACCTTTCGCTTCCGCTTTGGCACGCACATTTTCAATTTTTTCTTTCACTGCTGCAGGTGGCTCACCCCAAGTCAGGTAAGTGTCAACCTGATCAGTGGCCAGTTCAACGGCTGCATCTGAAGAACCACCGAACCAGAGTGGTGGATATGGTTTTTGAATTGGTGGATAAAGCAGTTTGGCATCGTCCACACTTAAGCGTTCACCATGGAAAGTGAAGCTTTCGCCGGTATGTGAACGGGTCAGGATTTCACGCCAGATGGTGGTGTATTCAGCTGCAGTCTTGTAGCGTGTTGCATGATCTTCATAAACGCCGTCGCCTTTTAGCTCTTGCTCATCACCACCCGTCACCAGGTTCAGCAATACACGGCCACCAGACAGACGGTCAAAGGTTGCAGCCATACGTGCAGTCAGGGCAGGCGTGGTAACACCTGGACGCAGTGCGACGAGGAATTTCAGTTTTTTAGTCGCATCAATCAGGCTGGCTGCGGTTAACCACGGATCTTCACATGAACGGCCAGTCGGGATTAACACACCTTCATAACCAAGATTATCGACCGCAACCGCAATCTGCTTCATGTAAGCATGATCGACCTGGCGTGCACCTTTGCTGGTACCTAAGTAGCGGCTGTCGCCATGTGTCGGGATAAACCAGAAAATTTTCATGTCTTTGATCCTTAGATTATTTGCCTGCCCAAACGGCTTGCTGAATATTGATAGATTTCGGAATGATCTTGAGTTCGCTGAAACGGTTTGCGAGTTCCTGCTGATCGGCAATTACTTTCTTGGTGAGCGGTGCCGCACCAGACGGATTCGGACGACGCTGGATAAAGGTCTGGCTGACAATCGGTTTTAGACCGGTACTTTGTGCAAAGATGCTTGCAGTTTCAGCCTTATGGCTTTGTACCCATTTATCTGCAACATTGACCTGCTTGATAATGCCTTTTAAGGCTTGCGGGTGATTTTTGATCAAATTTTCTGAAGCGAGGTAAAAGGTGTAATTGGGACTTAAGCCCTTACCTGAAGATAAAACTCTGGCTTTATCTTCTACTTGAGCCGCAGCATAGTACGGATCCCAAATCGCCCAGGCATCAATCGCACCTTTCTGGAAAGCTGCACGCGCATCAGCAGGGCTTAGCCAGACCGGTTGGATATCGGTCCATTGCAGACCCGCTTTGCGTACTGCCTGTACCAGTAAATAATGTGAGCTTGAACCGCGGTGCACGCCAACACGTTTACCTTTGAGCTGGCTCAGCTTGGTAATTTTGGAATTATGCTGGACCAGAATGGCAGAAGATAAAGGTTTTGCAGTTTCATAAGCAAAATAGTGCAATGGCTTATTGCCTGCCTGAGCGTAGACAGGAGGTGTATCTCCAGTTGCACCCACATCGATAGAACCTACCGCCAATGCTTCTAAAATTTGTGGTCCGCCTGGGAATTCATTCCAGCTGATTTTTGCATTTGGAAATTCTTTTTCAAACAGCTTTTGCTGCTGGGCAATGACTAGGTTCACAGAAGCTTTTTGATAGCCCACACGAAGCTGTTTAACAGAAGGATCTACTGCCCAAGCGGCACTTGAACCCAACATCGCGCAAGCAACTAATGCAGCGTTCATTCCATGACTGGAGGTCTTGAACCATGTGATTGCTTTGTTGTGTAGCTGATGTTGAGTCATGATTAAATCCCCTAAATTGTTCTTTGGTTTACTTCGCGATAATTGCAGATTGAATATTCAGTTTGGCTGGAATCAGTTGCTGGCTATAAAAGGCATCAGCCACCTGTTGTTGTTTTTGTGCCACTTCGGGAGTGAGTGGTTTTACTCCAAAACCCATGCGTGAAATAGACGTTTTCAATACATCAAATGCCAGACCTGTTGGTTTTTCCAGAAGTTTGGCGGCTTCATCCTGATGAGCAGAGACCCACTCAGTGGTCAGATTGAGTTCATTCACGACAGCTTCAATAATCTGTGGGTTGGCTTCAGCAAACTTGCGATCTGCCAGATAGAACTGATGGTTACTGATGATGTTCTCACCCGTGGCGATGACACGCGCATTAATCTGATGTTCTGCTGCAGCGAAGAACGGGTCCCAGATCACCCAGGCATCGACAGCACCGCGTTCAAAAGCGGCACGGGCATCAGAAGGTGGCAGGTAAACCACTTCGATATCACTGAGTTTCAGATTGTTGGCTTCAAGGACTTTAAGTAGTAAGTAATGAACATTTGAGCCTTTATTTAAGGCAACACGTTTGCCTTTCAGATCCTGAACTGACTGGATATTCGAATCTTTTTGTACGATTAGCGCTTCAGCTTTCGGTGCTTCAGGCTGATTGGCCACATAGACCAGATTTGAGTTCGCTGCTTGAGCAAAGATCGGTGGCGCTTCACCGGCTTCACCAAAAGATACGCTGCCGACATTCAAGCCTTCAAGCAACTGAGGACCAGCCGGGAATTCAACCCATTTCACATTCACGCCTTGTTCTTTTAATGACGTTTCTAAGGTGCCACGTTCTTTTAAGATCGGCAGTACACCATATTTCTGGAAACCAATATTCAGGGTCACGGCTTCCTGTTTTTTGCCACAGCCAGACAGCATCATCACGCCAGCCACCGCAGCACTAAGGACCGCAGTTTTTGTGAATAATTGAATGTGTGATTGGCGCATGAATCAGAACTCCTGAAAATTTAGAAATGTGAAATGAAGAACTTAGGCATACGCTAAAGCTTTTTACTTTTCTAAAAAAATAACTATTCAGGAATTTCTAATGAAGAAAAAAGATAAATAAAAAAGTGCAAAACTTATGCAGGAAAGTGATTTACACATTAATTTAGGAAGAAAGAATTATTTATATAAGACAATGAAATATAAAATTATTTATTCTAAATAAAGTGGCCAGATATGCTTATTAGAAAATCAGCAATAGGATTTTTATGCTGAATACAGGTTTTATGAATATCGTTATCTAAAATAGAGATATGAGAGCGAATAAAAAGTCACTTTAAAGTGACTTTTTACAGACAATTGAATTGCGCTGATAATTATAAAAAGCCTGTCGGGCATCAGGCAAATCATCTACTGATGCCGGTTCAAAACCCTGTTCCAGAAACCAGTGTGCAGTACGGGTCGTTAAAATAAACAGTTGCTGAATACCCAGACTTTTGGCCTTATCTTCCAGATAATGCAGAATCTGGCTACCGCGGTTGGATTGACGGTAACTTGGATCTACTGCAACGCAGGCGATTTCTGCGGAACGCAGTTCATTGCCCGTAGTCGGAATCGGATACAGGGCAGCACAGGCCAGAATCATGCCGTCACGCTCAATTACCGCGAACTGGTCAATTTCATTTTCCAGACGCTCCCGCGAACGGTAAACCAGAATACCTTCTTCTTCTAAGGGGCGGAGCAAACGGATCAGGCCACCGACATCCTGAATATCGGCCATACGCACTTCTTCATAATGCGCATCGGTGATCATGGTGCCAGAACCATCCCGGGTGAACAGTTCTTCCAGCAAGGCGCCGTCATAGGTATACGAAATCAGATGAACACGATTGACGCCATTTCGGGAAGCTTCCTGAGCGGCCTTGAGCTGGAGCCGAATTTCAATATCCTGTTCATCAGAAAGAATATAGTCATCCAGTTGCTGTGGGGTTACTTCCCGTTTTAACTGGCCCTTACTGTCGAGCAGACCATGCTGTCGACCCAAGATAATCAGTTTATCGGCTTTAAGACGAGTCGCAGTTTTTGTTGCGACTTCTTCAGCTAGAAGGTTAAAAACTTCACCTGTGGTTGAATAGCCGGTCGGACCGAGAATCACAATATTATGATTGTCCAGATGACGTTGAATCGCATCAGTATCAATCGCCCGAACTTCACCAGTTAACTGAAAATCGACCCCGTCACGGATGCCATAAGGTTTGGCTGTCACAAAATTTCCTGAAACGGCATCAATGCGCGCACCATACATGGGTGAATTGGCCAGCCCCATCGACAATAGCGCCTCAATCTGTAAACGGATCGATCCTACTGCATTCAGTACACAGCTTAAGGATTCACGAGTTGTGACCCGACGCTGCTGATGGAAAGGGGTCTCGAAGCCACTCGCAGCCAGATTCTGGTTAATCTGCGGACGCGCGCCGTGCACCAGAATCAGCCGGATTCCTAAAGAATTGAGCAGGGCAATATCATGAATGATGTGCTGAAAGTTGTCATGCAATACCGCTTCACCATCAAACATGATCACAAAGGTTTTATTGCGATGAGCATTGATATAAGGCGCAGAATGGCGAAACCAGTGCACATATTGCAAGGTGTTGCTCGGTGAGGTTTCTGCTGCAGTCATAGCTGTGCCTATTTCAACATTTAAAGATCTAGCTTTGATTCTAATGAAAAAATACTGAAGTGGAAGTACAGATATAAAAAAACACCTGAAGCGAGCTTCAGGTGTCTGCTAGAAGGGCAGAAAAGAGAATGATTAGTTGATGATTCGAACAATCTTGTCATTACGATCGTTGACTAGTACATAGTCACCATTGATTTTGTACCATTGCTGGTTTTTACCTGCTTTCGGCAGACGGCGTGCTTCATAGCCACTGACTTCAAAGCGACGGTTGTCATACTGGTTTGGCAGTTTTTGACCTACACGCCAGTCACGGCTTGGGTTAACCCCACGGTTGTTGTAACGACGGTCATCCCATTTTTTCGCATCTTTATGATTCCAGTGCGGTGCTGGTTTATGCGGTGCATAACGTGGATCATGATGCTGCGGTGCTGCCATTGCAGAAGTAGCAACCAGCGCACTAAGAGATAAGGCAATTGTAGTTAAAACTTTTTTCATGGCTCTCACCTAAAAATCTGTACATGTTTTCGATGAGATTAAATTAGCGAATAAGTAGATAGAAAGCGTGAGGCCAGTTTAGTGGAATTGTTAAATTCATGAAGGAATTTAGGAGATTAGCCACGATTAAAAGGAAAGCTCTAAAATAAGAAAAAGCCTAAAAAGGCTCATCCGAAAAATCAAAAAGCCCAAACGAGGTTGGGCTTTGCATCAGGTTCTAAATCAGTCTCCGATAATCCGGACAATACTGTTATTTTCAGAGTTCACCAGAATGTAGTCATTGTTGACTTTGTACCATTGCTGCTTACGGTCTGGTTTAGGCAGTTTATGGTCCTTATATTCGACCTTGTAGCCATTACTGCGATAATGCTGCGGCATGACATAGCCAGGCTGCCAGCGTAACTGCTGCAGACGTTTAACACCACGTTCTTCACGCATACGGCGTTTATCATACTGGTCTTGGTGATCGTCATGGAACTCACGCGCTTTCTTGGCCTGATGATGACCCGGACCTCGTTCCATACGCTGTTCATCATTGAAATGAGGGGCAGCGTTTGCAACATTTGCCAGCATGAATGCACTGCAGGACATCGCCAATGCTACCAGAACCTTTTTCATGTTGAGCCCTCATTCAATTGTTCATTTTCTACAGTAACTAATGTACGGAAAAATTGCAGAGAAACTGTGAAGAACTGGCTGAAGTTTTATATCAATTACAGAGAAATTATGATTATGCCATGATTTTACATAAGCTTAGGATGCACTTCAGTCAGTTGACCAGTTATGCCCAGCCCCATTGGCATTTCAGCAAAACCGGGATCAAGATGCAAGCGCAATGTCCTGAATTGTGTATCAAAACCGTCTCAAATTAGTGGAAAAATATTCTTTTTAAACACCGGATCTTGATTTGGTCATTGCAATTTTTCAGTTCCACTGTTCCGTTAAACCCTGTAAGGACTGAATGGCTTCAGCCACAGACTCTGCCTCGACTGCATCTTCTAAAGCCAAAATCAGGGCAGTTGATAACTGCAAGTTTTCAATACGACGAATAGTTTCAGTTTTACGTTTTTGGTCTGCCATTTAATTTTCCTTCGCTTTGATTTAACTTGAAAAGCATTATAAAAATTTTATATTAATTTGAGAAACCGAATAATTTTATATTATTGATTCGTTAAAACGATTTATGTCTGTTTTTTAAAGAATTTAAGGATAAAAAAAGAGCATCATCCGTAAATGTGCTCTTTCGGGATCTAATGAACGATCTTAATAGGCATAGTTCAGATCAGTATAGTCACTTAGGGATTTCTGTACATGTGCCTGAATAAAAGTACGCACATCTTCTGCTGTCATTGCTTTGCCCTGATTGCTGATCACATGTTCAATTTCAGGCTGACCTTCGATCTTGATGCGATAGACAAAGTGTTTCGCTACCTGATAACGATCGCCCAGCTTTTCGATACCCGTCACATAATGATAGGAATGTTCAAAATTCAGATCGGTATGGGAAAAGACAAACTGGTCAAACAGTTTCAGTTTTTGACCATTTTCGAGTGCCTGAATGTCATCGACAATGCTGGCATCAAACTTCATGCCGTATTTTTCAGAGATCGGCTGCTGATCGACCAGCAGAGAGACCATGCCATCTTCCAAAGTCGTCACGGTGATGTTGTTTAAGTCAGTCATGTTGCACTCAAATAAAAATCTGTTGGCGCTAGTATAGGGGAATTTGTAGCGAACTGAATAAAGACAGTATTGCAGAGATAAGAAAGGTCTGGCTGATTCAGTCTGAAATCTGGATGAATTGGGCAGAAGAATAGCCAGCTGTCAAATGGACCTTATCTTTATAGAGTTTAAAAACAAAAAGCCAATGCGGACATTGGCTTTTAAATAGGCGTCAATTAAAGCTTAATCTTGAGCATCAATACTTTGACCATTCATATGCAAGCTATCTTCACCCATCAGGTACAGATAGGCTGGCATGATGGAATCCGGTGTCGGTAAGGTTTTCGGATCTTCATTCGGATAAGCCTTGGCACGCATTGCGGTACGTGTAGCGCCTGGATTGATACAGTTAAAACGGATATTCGAATTGACCCGTTCTTTGGCAAATAACTGGCTCACTGCTTCAATGGCAATTTTTGAAACTGAATAAGCGCCCCAGCATTCCCGGGCTTCACGACCTACGCCGGAACTGGCAAAGACCACAGAAGCATGTTTGGATTTTTCCAGCAGGGGTAACAGGGCTTGGGTAATCACAAAAGGCGCACGAAGGTTAACCGCCATGACATCATCCCAGACATTAACCGGATAATCTGCCAGTGGCACTCGCTCGCCTAAAATACCGGCATTATGCAAAATCCCGTCCAGACGGCCAAACTGACGATCGAGCGTGTCGAGCAATAATTCATAATCACGTTCAGAGGCGCTAGATAACTGCAATGGGAGAATGGCAGGTTGCGGCGCACCTAAGCTTTCAATCTCGTCATAAATGACTTCAAGCTTGTTTAAGGTACGCCCGTGCAGAACTACAGTTGCCCCATGCAGGGCATAGCTGATTGCTGCTGCACGACCAATGCCATCGCCCGCACCCGTGATCAGGATGATACGATCTTTTAACAGATCGGGGCGAGGTTGATATTCTGAATACTTCATTATCTACCTCCTCATTATTATTGTTAAGTGTCTTCAGTAGTTTCAGGAATCAAGACAGGACACTTGGCTCGCTCAAGACCAGTTTTTGAATGTGCTGGTGTAACTCGTTCACTGTATTCACTATATAGTCGGCTTGCCAGGCTGTTAAGTCATCTTTGTATTGCAGTGGTAAATAACCGTATGCTGCCAGTATGGTATACATCTTGGCATTGCGGCCAGCATCAATATCACGTGGATGGTCCCCGACATAGATGCAGTCCTCTGCAGCCAGCTGTAACTGCTGGGCAGCCAGATACATCGGCTCCGGATCTGGCTTGGTTCGGGTCACATCTTCCGGACAGACCAGTACGGCACAGCGTTCGGTCAGGTTTAAAGCTTTGAGTAAAGCTTCACTCAACCAGCGCGGTTTATTGGTCACGATTCCCCAAGGGATATCATTTTCCTCTAATTCTTCAAGTAAAGGATACATTCCGCTGAACAGGTCGGTATCTACTGCAATATCTGCACCATACATATCCAGAAAACGCTGGCGATGATCCAAGAAAACCGGATCTTCCAGTTGTAGTTCCGGATAGACCAATTTGACCATAGCGCGGGCACCTTCTGAAACCTGGGTACGGATCAGATCAGCTTCAACCACTTCACGGCCGGCTTCGCGGCACATATGCTGGATAATCCGGATAAAGTCAGCCGCAGTATCAATTAAAGTACCATCTAGGTCGAATAGAACCGCCTTCATTGGGCAGCCTCTTGCGCACTTTCTTTAACGGTATACACCATATAGTTCACGTCAACATTCGGTGCCAGCCAGTAACGCTTGGTCAGCGGGTTATAATGCAGGCCAGTCATATCTTTCAGTTTTAAACCGGCATTACGGATGTCGTGCGCCAACTCAGAAGGCTTGATGAATTTGCTGTAATCATGTGTACCTTTGGCCAGCATACGCAGGATATATTCTGCACCAATGATCGCGAACAGATAAGATTTTGGATTACGGTTAATGGTCGAGAAGAAGACATGACCACCTGGTTTGGCCAGTTTATAACAGGCCTGAATAATAGAGGCTGGATCAGGTACATGTTCCAGCATTTCCATACAGGTAACCACATCGTATTGACCGGCTTGCTCTTCTGCCAGCTGTTCTACCGGAATCTGACGGTATTCAATATTGCTAACATCTTCCTGCTCAGCATGGATGCGTGCCACATTCAGTGGCGCTTCGCCCATATCAATGCCCAGCACCTGAGCGCCACGGCGCGCCATGCTTTCTGACAGGATGCCCCCGCCACAGCCCACATCCAGCACTTTCTTGCCGCTCAAGCCACCAGCATGTTCATCAATCCAGTTGAGACGTAGCGGATTGATCATATGCAATGGGCGGAACTCGGAATGCTGATCCCACCATATAGCTGCAAATGCTTCAAACTTGGCAATTTCTTGTGGATCAACATTCAATTGCGACATCGGTGTTACCTCAATCAGTCGTGATTATTTAAAATTTAAGTTCGCCCAGAGGCGGTATAAACAGATTTAACTTCTTGTAAATCAGTACACTTGTTTAGTGTAGCGATTCTGGAAAAAAAAGCGATAAAAGCTGTAAAAAAGTTCACAGAATAAAAACGAAACCGGCATAATTACTTTATAGTGAAGCCATAAATTAGACATAATGATTTAGAGGACGATAATCCCAATGAAAAAATTTATTTTAGGCACTGTAGCCGCATCTGTTTTGGCATTTTCTGGCAGTGCAATGGCCGCCAACTTTGTAGCAGGTCAAGACTATCAAGTCCTGGCGAATCCAGTAAAAGTTGAAAAGCCGGGGAAAATTGAAGTCCGTGAATTCTTCTGGTATGGCTGTGGTCACTGCTATTCTCTTGAACCACACATGCAAAGCTGGTTAAAAAAATTGCCTAAAGATGTACGTTTCGTGCGTACCCCAGCCGCGATGAATCCACTATGGGAACAGGCAGCTCGTGCGTATTATGTGTCTGAAGCTCTAGGTGTTCGTCAAAAAGCGCATTTGCAGCTATTTCATGATATCCATGCGAAGAAACAGCCAATTCTGGAGCAGGCTCAATTGGCCAAGTTCTATACCCGTTATGGTATTTCTGAAGCGAAATTTAATACCACTTATAAATCATTCCCGATTTCTTCAAAAATCGCACAGGCCAAAAATCTGGCTGCGACTTATCAGTTAAGCGGCGTACCAGCGGTAACCGTAAATGGTAAGTATGTAGTTCAGGGCGATGATGCCAAAGTGGTTCAAGTGGTGAATTATCTGGTTGAAAAAGAGCGTAAAGCTAAATAACACCAGATCTGCATGAATCTAAAAACCCGCAGCTGTATGCGGGTTTTTTTATGTCAGGATAAAATTGAATTGTGAAATAGATTTCACTCAGATGAGACCTCAGGTTTGAGATAAAATTCCACGAAATAACAGTTCTAACTGCTTTAGGCTTTGCGCTTTGAAGTCATTTATCCGAGTTTGTCGCAGTTCGGGATCAGGCTGTGCCTGAAGCTGAATCCAGCCCATAGCCCAGTTTAATGCGAGAGGAACTAAGATCTGTGCCAGTGCGGTTAATTCGGCTGGAGAAGGAGATTGCTGGACGGCTGGAATCTGTTCCAGGGTATGCCTTAAATCTTGGGTCAGATAATGAATTTCCCGCTCAATCCCTTGTCTGAGAATGATAGAACCGCCCCAACGTTCGGCACTCACAAATGTCCAGGCTTCGGGATGTGCATCAACTGCCTGAAAAAACAGTTCGATCTTGGCTGAAAGCTCATCAAGAGAAAAATCTGCAGGTCCTAACTGATTCAGCACACCTTTGAGATGAATTGAAACCTGATCCAGAAGTTCTAGTCCCAACTGATCCATATTCTGAAAGTGTCGATAAAATGCGGCAGGTACTAGTCCGACTTCATGAGTGATTTCGCGCAGGCTGATGCTGCTAAAGGCATGGCCACGGCTGCTCAATGCCAAGGTAGCATCGAGGAGGGCCTGACGGCTTTGTTGCTTGCGTTCTTCACGTAAAGACATAGGGATTTTCCTTCGGCAGATCTGCAGTTTAGCAAAAAACACCTGTCTATCGCAGTAGCCCCAATGGACTGAAAAATCTATACAAGCAAGGCGTGTCCAGTGATTTTGTAAATGATCTGTCCTCTGTTCCAATCTTGGCGGAGGCTTCTGTTATACTGAGCCGCAATTATTTTTAGTCAACAGCAGGACCTATTATGCGTATCGACCAACGAGCATTAGATCAATTACGTGAAGTGAAAATTACCCGTAACTATACACGTTATGCGGAAGGTTCCGTATTGGTTGAATTTGGTCATACCAAAGTGCTGTGTACTGCCAGTGTGGACAGCTCTGTACCACGTTTCCTGAAAGGTCAGGGCCAAGGCTGGGTAACAGCAGAATACGGCATGCTGCCACGTTCAACACATACCCGTAGTGATCGTGAAGCTGCTCGCGGCAAACAAAGTGGCCGTACTCAGGAAATCCAGCGTCTGATCGGTCGTAGCCTACGTTCAATGGTCGACCTGAAAAAACTTGGTGAAAATACCATTACCATTGACTGTGACGTGATCCAGGCAGATGGTGGTACCCGTACTGCATCAATTACGGGTGCAGCCGTAGCATTGATTGATGCCATGAACGTATTGCTTGAGAAAAAGAAAATTAAACAGGACCCACTTAAAGGTCTGGTAGCAGCCATTTCTGTAGGTATTTTTAAAGATGAAGTCTTGCTGGATCTTTGCTATGAAGAAGATTCAAACTGTCAGACTGACTTGAATGTCGTGATGACTCAGGCAGGTGAATTTATTGAAATCCAAGGTACTGCTGAAGATAAGCCATTTACCCGTGAGCAATGCAATGACATGCTGGCCATGGCTGAAAAAGGGATTCAGGAACTGATCAAGAAACAGCAAGAAGCTTTGGGCTGGTAAGCTTTTCAAGTTGTAAAAAACGCATCTTCGGATGCGTTTTTTATTGTACCTACACATTGCCTGACAAAAAATGAACAGGATCTGTCTACTGTGTAACCTCTGTTTTAAGCGATGATCTTTTAACCAAATCTCATTCAGAGGGGTATAACATGAAAATATGGTTAATGGCATTTTCAGTATTTGCTGTGCTGGGTTTAACTGCCTGCGATTCGAATTCTCGTGATGAAAACCGCGATGGTGCAAATATGGAACGAGGAAGTGATACCAATTAACAGAGTAGAGGCCATTCAACCTCTATGATTTATATCCTTGAGAATAAGAAAAAGGGTGCTATGGCACCCTTTTTTAATAATAAGACTTTAACCATTAAAACGCATCGACAGGTCAATGGCTTTGACATCTTTGGTTAGTACGCCCATCGAAATATAGTCTACGCCTGTACTCGCCACTTCACGTAAGTTATCAATGGTGATATTGCCTGAGGCTTCCAGTTTACAGCGACCAGCCACATGTTTGACCGCATCAATCATTTGCTGCTGACTGAAATTATCCAGCATCACGATATCAGCCTCGGCTTCTAGGGCCTGATTCAGTTCATCCCAGGTTTCAACTTCTACTTCAACCGGTTTACCCGGTGCAATCTGGTGGGCCATGGCAATCGCCTGGCGAATGCCACCAGCCGCCATAATATGATTTTCTTTAATTAGAAAAGCATCGAATAGGCCCAGACGATGATTCTGACCGCCACCAATAGCGACTGCATATTTTTGAGCAATACGTAAGCCTGGCAGCGTCTTACGGGTATCTAAGAGCTTGGTATTCAAACCGTCCAGCTCTTTGACATAGTTTGCCGTCTTGGTCGCAACTGCAGACAGCGTCTGTACAAAGTTCAGGGCAGGGCGTTCTACAGTCAGCAGACTACGTGCAGAACCGGCCAGTTTTAGAAAAGCTTCATTGGCAGCGACATGATCGCCGTCATTTTTTAGCCAGATCACTTCTACACTCGGATCATAGGCCTGAATCAGAGCATTGACCCAAGGCTGACCAGCAAGAACCATTGCTTCACGGCTAATAATCGTGGCAGTCGCCTGTTCATCTTCAGGAGTCAGCAGGGCAGTAATGTCACCATCGCCAATATCTTCGGAGAGTGCCTGTTGAATATTGATCTGAATCGACTGTTCTAGCAAAGCCTGAGATATGCTCATGAGTATTTCCGTATCTTTTTTAGCCGTGAAAAATTGTGCGTTATCTTAACACCGTTACATTAAAATGAGCGATTTTTCATACAGTCTGCCGGGATGAATTGAGATTTGCCTATGAAAGTTTTAGCATTAAGCCGGCTGCAATCCTGATATTGCAGATTTTATTTTTGTACAGGACAGTTTTATGCAACAGGCAGCTGAGTTTCAAATTCGGGACGGGCAATTGCTCGGGGCGCGCCAGATCCCTTCTCCAAATTTTAATCAGCGGCCTGAACATACCGACATCCAGTTACTGGTGATCCATAACATCAGTCTGCCGCCGTCACAATTTGGTGGTGGCTATATTGAACAGTTTTTTCAGAATCAGCTGGACTGGTCAGTGCATCCGTATTTTCAGACTATTGAAGGCATGCAGGTATCTGCACATCTGCTGATTTTGCGTTCTGGTGAAGTACTGCAGTTTGTGAATTTCAATGACCGAGCCTGGCATGCCGGTCGTTCTAACTATCTGGCCAAAAAAGAATGTAATGATTATTCCATCGGGATTGAACTGGAAGGCAGTGATGACCTGCCGTTTGAACAGGCACAATATGATGCCTTGGTCAAAGTCACCGCCTGTTTGCAAGACTATTATCCAAAAATGCAGCAGCATATTGCCGGACATTCGGATATTGCACCGGGACGTAAAACCGATCCGGGACCATATTTTGACTGGTGTGCTTTTCGTGCCCAGTTACAACATTATAAGAACCCATGACCCTTCAGGAAGTCATGTGATTAAGCAATGAACTTCTTTTGCAAGTTTCATTACAATAGGCCCAAATTAATTATTAGGTGAATAGGATGGCGCTTTGGCGTTCGACCGTAATTGTCAGTGCGATGACCATGTTGTCGCGGGTTCTGGGATTGGTCCGGGATGTGGTTTTACTGAATGTATTCGGTGCCGGTAAAGATTTCGATACCTTCGTGGTGGCATTTCGTATTCCAAACTTTTTCAGACGACTGTTTGCAGAAGGGGCATTCTCCCAAGCCTTTATTCCGGTACTGACTGAATATAAGACCAGTCGCACCCATGCAGAAGTGCAGATCCTGATCAGCCGGGTCTTTGGCTGTCTGGCTACCTTCATGACCACCCTGACCATGATTGCCATCATTGCCGCACCGGTGATCATGTATATCTATGCGCCAGGGTTTCATGGCGATGAAGCAAAGTTTGCGCTGGCCACAGACATGTTCCGCCTGACCATTCCCTACCTGCTGTTTATGTCACTGACGGCTTTTGCCAGCAGTATTCTGAACAGTTATGGCTCTTTCAGTACGCCAGCCTTTGCTCCGGTTTTATTGAATATTGCCATGATTGCCGGTGCGCTCTGGCTCACGCCTTTTATGGCAGAGCCGATTATGGCGCTAGGTTGGGCCGTCGTCATTGCCGGGATTTTGCAGCTGGCAATCCAGATTCCAGAGTTATGGCGTAAAAACCTGCTGATTCCACCGAAAGTGGACTTCAAGCATGAAGGGGTGGATCGCATCATGAAACTGATGCTACCCGCTTTGTTTGGTGTATCTGTCACCCAGATTAACCTGTTACTGAATACGGTTTGGGCTTCTTTCATGCAGGACGGTTCAGTGTCGTGGTTATATAGTGCTGAACGCATGACCGAGTTGCCATTGGGTCTGATTGGCGTGGCAATTGGTACCGTGATTCTGCCGTCTTTATCCACACAGCATACGGAAAAGAATCCGGAAAAATTCCGCGGTATGATGGATTGGGCAGCAAAAGTCATCGTGCTGGTGGGTCTACCAGCCAGTATTGCCTTGTTCATGCTGTCAACACCGATTATTCAGGCATTATTTGAACGCGGACAGTTCACTTTTGAAGATACCCAGATGACGGCGCTGGCATTGCAATGTATGAGTGGCGGTGTGATTGCTTTTATGCTGATTAAAGTCTTTGCTCCCGGCTTCTATGCCCAGCAGGATACTCGTACACCGGTACGCGTCGGTTTAATGGCAGTAGCAGCCAATGCGATTCTGAACGTGATCTTTATTGGTTTCTTTAAGCTGATTCATTGGGAAGCGGAGCATATGGCACTGGCACTGGCTTCGACCGGTTCAGCCATGGTCAATGCGGGTCTGCTGTATTTTTATCTGCATCAACGCAATATTTTCCGTTTTGGGGCACACTGGAAAAAAATCTTTATGCAATTCATGTTTGCCAATGTGGTGATGATTGCAGCCTTGGCCTATGCACTGAGCTGGTACAATGGTGATGTATCACAGTGGATGCGTGTACTGGAAGTGCTGATTTTATGTGTGGTAGGAGTCGTGGCGTATTTGGCCGCATTGGTCGCTGCTGGTTTCAGACCACGCCATATCAAACCGTAATTCATTTTGGGCGCATAAAAAAACAAGAGCCAAATGGCTCTTGTTTTTTCTGTAGGAAACTTTTCCTTAAGCAGAACTCAGTCGCTAGACCTTGCCGCGAGAAAGGAAACCAACAATGGCAAGAATAACGGCAATCACCAATAAGATAATTGCGAAATCCTTAGATAAGCCTGCTACTCCACCGAAACCAAGTAGACTGGCAATCAAGGCAATCACAGCAAAAATAATAGCCCAGCGAAACATATCAATTCTCCATGTGTTTTTATTCTCAAATCCAGTATAGGAATATTCGATTTTGGGCACTGTTAGTGTTTTGTTGATGTACTGTCTCTGATTTAACAATAGTTTACGTGATATTAATAAGATTCACGTCCCTACATTTCCTTTGTTGAGACTTGGTATAATAAGCTGATTTTTACCATAGCCGTTTTGATTATGTCTGATGCCTTACGTCCATACTTCTGGAAAAAATATAGTCTCACTGAGCTGACGCCAGAAGAATGGGAAGCGCTTTGTGACGGTTGTGGGCTTTGCTGCCTGATCAAGCTGGAAGATGAAGACACCCACGAAGTCGCCTATACCAAAGTGGCTTGCAAATTACTGGACTGCAAAACTGCCCGCTGTTCGGATTATCCGAACCGGCTGCAATATGTGCCGGATTGTATCCAGCTGACACCTGAGAAACTGGACACTATTCACTGGTTACCCTCAAGCTGTGCTTATCGCCGAGTTGCTGAAGGGAAAAGCCTGCCATCCTGGCATTATCTGAAGACGGGTTCACGACAAAGCGTGATTCAGGCCAAAAAATCCGCTGCTGGTCGCTGCTTAAGTGAAGTCGATATTGATGAAGATGAAATTGATGAATATATCGTGCGCTGGGTGCGCTAATGATTAGCGCAATCCAACCCCGTCAAATGATTAAATAAAAAAATTAAGCTGCCTGTTGTAGCAGTTGCTGTGCTGAAGACCCGGACATAGGACGATAAAAATAAAAACCTTGTCCGATCTGGCAATCACAATTGATCAGCGTGTCCAGTTGTTCAGTATTTTCAATGCCTTCGACCAATACATCCAGAGAAATACTGGAACCAATCTGGGTAATGGCTTTGACAATGGCCAGCGCAGACGGATCATTGTTCATGCGTTCTACAAAGTTGCGATCAATCTTGATGCAGTCGACCGGATATTCCTGCAAACGGGTCAGGGAAGAATGACCGGTACCGAAGTCATCCAGAGAAATATGAATTCCATGTTTTTTCAGCAGGTTCAGTGCCCGGATCACATAATTGGCTCCGCCTTCAGACAAGCTCTGCTCGGTAATTTCCAGCTCAACCTTATGCGCAGGAATATCGAATCGGGACAGACGAGCCAGAAATTTCTCAGCATAGTCATCGCGCAGGAATTCAACTGGAGCTGCATTGATTGAAATTGGCAGAATATCCAGACCTTCGGCCTGCCAGCGGCTCATATCCTCAAAGACTTTTAGCTGCATGGTTTCACTGATGCGTGAAGCCAGGTCATAGTCCTGGAACGCTGAAAAAATATGAGAGGGTAACTGGATCTGATGCTGCTGATCCTGCCAACGCAATAAGGCCTCAAAACCAATCACCTCACCATCGGAGAGACGGACCTTAGGCTGATAATAAGGAATGATCTGGTCGGCATGAATAATCTTGCGTGCCAGCGTCAGTTGTTTGGTCATGTTTTCCAGTGACCGGAACATCTCCTGATTAAACATGCGAATCCCGCCACGACCACTATTTTTCAGATCATTCAGGGCAATATCGGCACATTTCAGCAGGTTGGAACTATTCTGGGCATCACGCGGATAAACGGTACAACCAATACTCATACCGATACTCATGCGATGGCCGACATAACTCACTGGTTGTTCTAGTTGAGCATAGGCCAGTTGTGCGGTGTTAATCAGCTGGGCTTCGTTTTCCAAATTTTTGACCAGAATGGCAAACTCATCTCCGCCCAGACGGGCAACGACTATATTGTTGGAGCCAAAACAGGCCTGAAAACGCTTGCCCAAGACATGCAACAAATGATCTCCGGCAATATGACTCAGGGTGTCATTGATATGCCGGAAATAGTCCAGATCGATCAGGAGCAGGCCAACCATCATTTGCTGTTGCTTGGCTTTTAGCAGCACCTGTTTAAAGGTCTTATAAAAAGCATTGCGGTTATACAGTCCGGTCAGCTCATCACGCTGAATTACGGCTTTTAAACGGCTTTCGGCTATTTTTTGCTGACTGATATTACGTGAAACACACAGAATATTTTGGGGAATATTATTTTCGTCCAATACCGGAGTCAGCAAATGATCCCAATATTCTGGGTTCTCATTCTCCGTCTGAGCTTTTTCTACAAAACGGCTATTTAAGCCTTGAGCAGCCTGTTTTAAAGCGCGTTGTCCGGTTTTTTTAACCTCGGCTGGTAACAGGCTTAACCATGAATGCGGGGCAGGCTGCTGTTCAGGATCAATCCCTAACTTATGACAGGCTGACTGATTGATATGACGGATCTCGCCTTGTGGAGACATCACTTTAATACAGTCGACACTGGCATCCAGCATGTTTTTCTGGGTAGAAATGACCTGAGACAGTTGTTGCTGAATCTCAAAATATTCATGGATGTCTGTCAGTGATACCGACCATTGCAGCAGATGTTCCGCGGTATGCTGAAACTTGATGGCCAAGGCACACATACGGTAGCTGGAATCAGCCGATTTAATCCGGCACTGGGTATTAAAGCCTTGTTGCTGATTCAGGGCAGCATGCCATTGCTTAGAAAACGCTGGTTGATCATCTGCATGAATCAGGCTTTGCCATTCTTTAGGACCATATTTACTTAAATTGGTGCCTAAATAATCCGAAAGTGCCTGATTAAAATATTCAATATTATCTTTGCCCAGCACCCAGAGTGGATGTGGCACATCATTGATCAGATCCTGTAATAATCTGTATTTTGCCTGTTGCTCATTAGAAGATTGTATCGAGGTTGAAATAAGCGACTCAGCGCATTCTGCAGTTGTTCGTCTAGATTTATTATGCTTCATGCATCCCCACCGATACCACCCAAAGAGCATCCAATCAGTTGCTCAAGTCCATTCTAATTAATATGAGACAATGTGAAATTTACAAGGTTATTCACCTGTAATTAATCATGTTCTATTTATCTACTTTTCATAAGATTAATCCATTCATTGTAAAAAAAATAGAGCTTTCTTACATAAATTAAATTTTTCTCATAAATGTTTGAAATATTGGAATCAAAACTACCGGTGTTAGAATGAAAGCAGAATTTAATTTGAGCCAATAATAAGATGCCAGACAGTCATATCCCGCTTCCAGAACGCTTGCGGCCTCGCGACCTTACAGAAATTATCGGGCAGGATCACTTGCTTGGAGAGAATGCACCTCTACGTCAGATGATTGACCAGGGGCATTTACCATCGATTATCTTCTGGGGGCCACCTGGAGTAGGTAAAACCACAATTGCCTTGCTACTTGCCCAAGCGGTGGACCGGCCATTTATCAGCCTGTCTGCACTTAATACTGGTGTGAAGGAGTTGCGTGAAGTCATTGCAGAAAGTGGTGATCTGCTGACGCCCGTGGTGTTTATTGACGAGATTCACCGTTTTAATAAATCCCAGCAGGATGCACTGCTGAATGCCGTCGAAAAAGGCAAAATTACCTTGATTGGTGCGACGACGGAAAATCCATCTTTTGAAGTCAACAGTGCCTTGCTGTCACGTTGTCAGGTTTATACCTTGAATGCACTGAGTGATGAAGCGATTCAGACTTTACTGACTCAGGCGATTCAGACTGACAAATTCCTGCAGGAACGCTATATCCAGATTGAAGAATTTGACGCCTTATTGCAGTTTGCCGCTGGGGATGCGCGTAAGGCCCTCAATTTGCTGGATCTGATTGCCAGTACCTTTGAGGCTGACCAGGAAAATATCATTACCAATGCGATTGTGGTCAAAGTCGCACAGCAGAATATTGCCCGTTATGACAAATCTGGCGAACAGCACTATGATCTGGTTTCGGCCTTCATCAAGTCGATTCGTGGCAGTGATCCGGATGCTGCCCTGTACTGGATGGCGCGTATGCTCAAAGGTGGTGAAGATCCGGTCTTTATTGCCCGCCGTATGCTGATTGCAGCATCAGAAGATATTGGCAATTCCAATCCGAATGCCTTGTTGCTGGCGGGCGAATGCTTCCGCTCAGTTCAAGCGATTGGCATGCCGGAATGCCGGATTATTCTGGGACAATGTGCGGTTTACCTGGCGACTAGTGCCAAAAGTAATAGTACCTATCTGGCGATTAACAAGGCGATGGATCTGGCTGAAAAAACGGCCAATTTACCAGTGCCTTTACATTTGCGTAATGCACCGACCAAGTTGATGAAAGAGCAGGGCTATGGGGTAAATTATCTGTATCCGCATAACTATCCGGAACATTTTGTTTTGCAAGATTACCTGCCGCCTGAGCTGAAAGGCACCAAACTGTACGAATCGGCACGTAATAAGCGTGAGGTAGAAGGCGAACGTCTGCAACAACGTCGCTGGCAGCAGGAACAACAGCAGCAGTAAACAAAAAAAAGCCCAATTCAAGGAGAATTGGGCTGAAATAGGATGTCTTGGGGGAGATACATCCTAGAGGGTAAGGGTATAAATCTGGTCAGCAACATCAGATGGATTGCATCTGCTGAGGATGTTGCCGGGATGCAGTAATATTAAGACATGCATTGGATAATGTAAAAACGATCATTTTTATTAATAAAATTCATTTTTTCGATCATAAAATTAGACAATAAAAAACCGGGCTATTAACCCGGTTCTTTGAAGCACTATTAGTGCTTAGATATCTTCAAGATTGATACCTAAACGTGCTGCAACTTCTTCGTACGCTTCAACCACGCCGCCTAGGCCTTGACGGAAACGGTCTTTATCCAGTTTTTTCTTGGTGTCTTTATCCCATAGACGGCAACCGTCTGGAGAGAATTCGTCACCCAATACGATACGGTCGTGGAACACACCAAATTCAAGTTTAAAGTCAACCAGAAGCATATTACCCGCTTCGAATAATGCTTTAAGCACATCGTTCACTTGGTAAGTCAGTTCTTTCATTTTTGCCAGTTGTTCAGCAGTCGCCCAACCTAAAGCAATCGCTTGAGATTCGTTCACCATTGGATCGCCTAGCGCGTCATCCTTGAAGAACAATTCGAATGTTGGAGGCGTTAACTCTTTACCTTCTTCTACACCCAAACGACGGCATAAAGAACCTGCAGCATAGTTACGTACCACACATTCTACTGGAATCATTTTAAGTTTTTTCACCAGCACTTCAGTCGGTGTCAGCAGTTTCTCAAAATGAGTTTCAATACCAGCAGCAGCCAGCTTTTCCATAATGAAGGCGTTAAAACGGTTATTCACCTTACCTTTACGATCCAGTTGTTCGATTTTTTCGCCATTGAATGCGGACGCATCGTCACGAAAAACTAAAATCAGGTGGTCTTCACTGTCCGTGGTATAGACAGATTTCGCTTTACCAGTATAGAGCAAGGTTTGTTTTAACATGAGGGAACCTTCTACAAAAAAAAATGCCTAGAAAATGTCTAGGCTGGCCAATTTTGGTAAATCTGGTTTAACAGTTCTGCTGCTTTTTCGCGGTCGGCAAAACTGTTATCGGGATTAAACACAGCCAGGGTGTTACTCGAACCTGCGGGAGAGAGTCTTAAAACATAGGTTTGCTGATCGATCTGAATCGCTACTTCATAACGATCTTTATTTTGACCAACGATAGAATGGTTAAGGCTGCTAAGCGTGGCAAGAGTGTATTGCCATATTGTAGCAGCATTTCCATCAATTTTGAGCAGCGGATTTTGATTTCCGTCAGTGACTAATTGCGGCTTTCCTGAAAAATTTTCTTGAGTTTCATCTGCTTGAGTTGAATTTACTGGCTGTGCAGTAGGGCGTGGCATCGCAAAGCGGTTACCACGCTGATTTTCAAGTTTTGGTGCATTTTCCAGGGCAAGCGGATCCACTGTCGGAGCAGGGTACAAAGGCGTTGCAGGACGAACCATTGACCCTTCAGGATATTGTAATGGTTGCAGCGTGGTTGTTTCTTTATAGTCCAAGGTACCGTTTTTAAAGGCCATTGAACTACAACCTGCTAAACTGAATACTGAAAGTGCCAGGGTAAGTCCTAAACGTAATTGCATAATCGTTGCTCTTTATTTAATGACGCTCGCTTCTACAAGTGCCTCATGAAGCGGAGCGCGATATTGTTCTGCAAGTGGTGTTAATGGAAGGCGAATACCTGTACCAATTAAGCCCATATCATGGAGAGCCCATTTCACAGGAATTGGGTTTGATTCGCAAAATAGAATATTGTGTAAATTTGCAACCTGAGCATTGAGCTCTTCAGCACGTGCCGCATCGCCTGCAATGGCAGCAGCACATACTTCACTCATGACTTTTGGTGCAACGTTGGCAGTCACAGAAATATTGCCTTTGGCACCATGACCCATTAACTCATAGGCAGTTGCATCATCACCTGAGTAAACAGTCATATTTTTACCTGCCAGGCCTTCAATCAGGGCAGCACCACGGGCTACATCACCTGTTGCATCTTTAATGCCTACGATCTGTGGAATATCTGCCAGACGAATCACGGTTTCGTTGGCCATATCTACGCCAGTACGACCTGGAACGTTATAAAGAATTTGAGGTAGGTCAACCGCTTCAGCAATCGCTTTATAATGCTGGTATAGACCTTCCTGAGTCGGTTTGTTGTAGTAAGGAGTAACCAGCAGGGCAGCATCAGCGCCAAGTTCTTTGGCTTCCTGAGTCAGCTCGATTGCTTCACGAGTCGAGTTTGCGCCTGTACCGGCAATGATAGGAATACGTTTGTTGGCAACACGAATGATTTCTTTGATCACTTGAGTGTGCTCGCTCATGCTGAGCGTTGATGCTTCACCAGTAGTACCAACCGCGACAATGCTGTTAGTGCCTTCTGCAATATGCCACTCAACCAGCTTCTCGAGACCCTTCCAATCTACGCTGCCATCTTCAAACATGGGGGTGACGATTGCGACAATGGAACCCTGAATGGTCTGTGCTTGCTGAGTCATTTTAAAAAACTATCCTATTTGTCCATCCGAAGAGAATGAGAAAACATATTTGGGATGGGTTTGTATTTTGATTTGTAGCAAATTCAATAGATTTGCACTGAATTGAATATTGCTTATGCAAATTATGACTGATCAAACGCATAAGAACAATATGCTTTAGTAAAAGCCACTGAATTCTTTATACAAAGCCTCTAGGCAACAATCAAGTTTTAATCGTTATGATTTTTTGCTGTCCAAATCATCCTTTATCCTCCAGCAGGATGAAAGCTAATGAATTCATTTTTTCAGGAAAAAATACAAAGAATAAGTTACTTAAGTGAATTAAATAGATTTAGAAAACATTCTTTTATGGCGTTTTAGGGGAGTATTAATATTTATATTCGATGAATTAAGAGCTAAAATATATCGAACAATAAACCTCATTTATGAGGAATAAAAAGCAAAAATACCTGAACTAATCTTTTTTTCGTATTAGTGATCGGCCCCGAATTTTTCTCACTGTTGAATTTCCGGGTTTGATGTATAAGTCTAAATCCAAAAATACTGGGATTTTAATACTTCTCATTAATTGCTTTTTTGACTTTATCGAACAGCATCTTAAGGTCATCAATTTTCTGGATTTTTCAGTATATCCGAGCAAATTGTTCAACTTATTGGTAGTTAATTCTATTTGAGCGCTCATAGATGATGGCCTCTCTTTTGAACGCTGATTGAACAAGGATATTCCAATGGAAAAATCAGACAATAAGCACGCGATCATCACGGTAGGGATCTGCTTTCTGATCGCTGTGATTGAAGGCCTGGATATTCAGGCTGCCGGGATTGCCGCTGCTGGTATTCGTGAGCACTTTGGTCTGGATAGCTCACAATTGGGTGTGTTTTTTAGTGCAGGGATTCTGGGCTTATTGCCTGGTGCACTGGTCGGTGGTCGATTTGCGGACCGTATTGGCCGTAAGAAAGTTTTAATCTGGTCAACCGCAATTTTTGCGCTATTTACCTTATGTACCGTGTGGGTGAACAGTTTCCACAGTTTGCTGGCAGTTCGTTTTCTGGCGGGTGCGGGTCTTGGCGGTGCAATGCCAATCTTAATCACGCTGGCTTCTGAAGCCGTGGCTCCACAAAACCGTGGACGTGCCGTGGGCCTGATGTACTGTGGTATGCCAGTCGGTGCAGCAATCTTGTCTTTAATCGCAGCAACTGAATTCGGTGCAAACTGGAAAAATGTTTTTTACTTAGGTGGCTTATTGCCCATCATTGTGATTCCACTGATGATGTTGTGTCTGCCTGAATCTAAAGAATACATAAAGGCACAAAACAAGACAGCCGCAGAACGTGCAGCATCTCCTCAGGGTTCATTCAAGGATCTGTTTAACTCTGACAACTTGCTTCGTACGCTTTGCATCTGGGTCAGCTACTTCTTCACCCTGATGGTGGTGTACATTATGTTGAGCTGGTTGCCATCATTGTTCATGGAACTGGGCTTCACCCGTAAAGATGGTTCAACTGCACAGTTCTACTTTATGGTGACTGCAACGATTGGTACCGTGATTTTGGGTATGCTGACGGATCGCCTGAAAAAAGCGTATGTCATTCTATTGATGTACGGCGGTATCCTGGCGGGTCTATTAGCGTTGAACGGTGCAAGCTCACTTGAGCAAATGTACATGGCCGCAGCACTGGCAGGTGCCTTTGTGATTGGCTGTCAGGGTGTACTCTATGCCTTCGGTAGTATCGTTTACCCAACTGAAGTACGTGGTACAGGGGTAGGTGTTGCTTCCGCAGTTGGCCGTATCGGCGCCATGCTTGGCCCTGCAATTGCGGGTCAGCTACTGACAGCAGGCTTCGGTGCAGCAGGGGTGATCTCGGCAGCGATTCCATGTATCGTAATCTCTGCGGTATGTATGCTACTCCTGGTCAGCCGTACCAAGGTTTAAAAATAAAAAGATGAATATCCGAAAAGCCTGCACTGATGCAGGCTTTTTATTTTCCAGTATCAGTTCAGCTTAAGACAAATTCTTTCTATGTTTTGGAGAGCAATAGCTTTTACAGTTAACTCATCATGAATTTTATCAGAATGCAGAATCATTCTATTTTTACCTAAAGGACTAAAAATTTTCTTTAGTTTTAGGCTATGCTTGGATGCAAACTCAGATTTCAAGGGATGAAAATGATGCAGAATGCGGCGCTGATTGTAGTGGATGTACAAAAAGGATTTACCCCAGGTGGAAATCTGGCTGTTACCAATGCCGATCAGATTATTCCGAATATCAACCGATTGGGGCAGTACTTTCAGAATATTGTACTGACTCAGGATTGGCATCCGGCAGAGCATATTTCCTTTGCAGACAATCATCCTGCTCAAGCAGCCTATGACACGATTCAGCTGGATTATGGTTCTCAGGTACTCTGGCCGAGTCATTGTGTACAAGGAACTGAAGATGCTGAATTACATCCGGAGCTGAACCTTCCGCAAGCCCAACTGATTATCCGTAAAGGCTTTCATCAAAATATCGACAGTTACTCCGCCTTTATGGAAGCTGATCAAAAAACCAGTACCGGTCTGGCCGGCTATTTACGTGAGCGCGGTATTGATACCGTATTCATCGTGGGTATCGCGACTGATTTTTGTGTGGCCTGGACTGCGATGGATGCCTGCAAACTCGGCTTTAAGGCCTATGTCATTGCGGATGCCACCAAAGGTATAGACCTGAACGGTTCGCTACAACATGCCTGGCAGGACATGCTGGCACAGGGTGTAAAACGGATTTATCTGAAAGATATTATTAATGCTGCCTAAGCGCTGACTTAAGGCGATTAGGGCCATTTGCCATTATGCAATGGTTTGTTTACTTTGAGGCATCCACAGATGCCTTGATTTCTTTTTCATGACACTTGGATTTTCCCATGTCAGCACTTCTTCAATTTAGCCAGTTTGTCCAAAAGACCTTTGCTCTATGGGTCATTCTGTTTTCAGCCATTGCCTTGATGCTGCCGGATCTTTTTGTCTGGTTACGCGCCTATATTCCCTGGATGCTGGGTCTGATCATGTTCGGCATGGGCATGACCATGACGCCAGGTGATTTTAAAAGTATCTTGCAAAGTCCCAAGGCCGTTGCGATTGGGGTCGTGGCTCAGTTTATGGTGATGCCAGGGTTAGCCTTTTTGCTCTGTCAGCTATTCCAGCTTCCGGCTGAAATTGCGATTGGTGTGATTCTGGTAGGCTGCTGTCCAGGTGGTACGGCATCAAATGTGATTACCTATATGGCTAAAGGCAATACAGCCTTGTCTGTGGCGTGTACTTCGGTATCAACTTTATTGGCACCGCTTTTGACTCCGGCAATTTTTTATCTGCTGGCCAGCCAATGGATTGAAATTAATGCCTTATCCATGCTGATTTCGATTCTGCAAGTGGTGCTGTTTCCAATCATTTTAGGTTTGATTGTCCGTGCCCTTCTAAAAACCAGGGTAGAAGGCTATATCCAGGTAATGCCAGTAATTTCGGTGATTGCCATTGTCGCAATTGTGGCGGCAATTATTGCCGGCAGTAAAACCCAGATTCTGGAATCTGGTTTAATGATTTTGGGTCTTGTGGCTTTACACAATGGAATGGGCTATTTACTGGGTTATTGGGCCAGCCGAATATTTAAGTTAGCAGAAATCGATTGTCGCGCGGTTTCGATTGAAGTGGGAATGCAGAATTCCGGTTTAGGGGTAGCTTTGGCTGCGACCCATTTTGCCGCGTCTCCCATTACTGCGGTTCCAAGTGCTATTTTCAGCCTATGGCATAACATTTCTGGACCCGCCTTGGCGACGTACTGGGCCGCCAAAAGTAAGACAATTGAATCTGCATCAGCACAAGATACTTCCGCAGATAGATAACATCCTGACTGCTGAAGATTTTATTTCTCTCATATAAAAAGCCCGATATTCAATCGGGCTTTTTGCTTTCTGTGACTTAGGACGCTTTAGACTGTTTCGATTTGAGAATCTCGGTTCTGAAGCTTTGCGCTAGTTCAGCACTTTCCGCATCCATCCCATTGACCACAAAGGCATGACGGGTCAGAACATTGGTCGGATTTGGCATGCTGACCAGCTCAAAGTGGTCCGCGATTTGTTTCAACAGGGCATTAGGAACATGCAGTGCACTTTCCTTAGCGACTAGTTGCTGAACCAGACGTTCTGCAGCCTGAACGGAATTAAGCTGCATTTCTTCAACGGCTGAAGAAATTGCGCTACGTGTCTGCAGGACAAAACGTTTTTCTTCGCGATAACGCTTATACAGGACTTCTGAAAGCAACTGGAATACTGAACTGATCATGGTCAGACAGGCGAGGGCATCTGGCTTCTCTGCCGCAATACTGATACTGGCACCTTTTTCATCAAACTTGTGTACGGTACAAATATCCGTGCTGTTCAGTTTGTAGTGCTGGATGCACAGTTCAGTCGCTTTATTCAGGAAAATCTGGCACAGATTGAAATAAGGAACCGATACCGTCTTATTCACACTATCTAGCAACTGTTTTGGATCATAGAACTGAATGTTCAAGCTCAGGCTATCGGTATCTAGGACCACAGGTTTACTGTCTTTTTCTTTCGGTTTGTTTTTCAGGGCTTGCTGTGCCTGGGCAATGGCGAGGGCAGCATTATGCTTTTCCTGTTCTAATGCCTGAGTCAAGGTCTGAATCTCGAATTTCAGTCGCGATTCATTATTGATACGTGCCAGATACTCGGTACGGCTTGGACGCGCTACCGCACGATAACCGACCCAAAGCAAACCATGAATAATAAAAGAGAACAGAATGGCAAGCCATTGAGTCCGCAGAATTTCACCAATACTTGGTTCAATTAGGGTGATTTCAATCACACCGACTTTTTTCTCGTTTTGCAGGGCATCACGGACAAAAACTTCCCCATCACGAGTCTTGGTCAGTCCACCAGTGGCTAAAACCTGACCATTCGCATCTAGGATACGAATTGAGGCAACGCTTGGGTTAGTCGCATAACGGTTGGCCAGAAGTGCCAGAGAAACGCGGTTCGCCGGTTCAAGCTCCGCCAGGCTGTCTGTGACCAGTTGGCTCGTCATGAGCTGTCCCTGGTTGGCACGGTTATCATTCAGTTGGTGAGTCGTTGCCAATACCAGTAAAAAGGTATGCAGAGCAAAACTTACAATCAGTAGGCTAGCAAATAGCCCTTGTCTAGGCGCATTCAACGTAAACTTCCAAGGCAATTCTGTTCAATTTCGATTATGATTCTAACAATAGTTGTAGCTCAGACCCGAGTCAATTCATGCGAGAAATCATTCTTATATCATTCTTAGGACCCGACCAGCCTAATCAATTTACACGATTAATGCAGGTTTTGTCCGCTCATTCCTTACAGATTCTAGATGTGGGGCAAGCGGTCATTCATAATCAACTGACCTTAGGTATTGTTGTATCGTCTGATGACCAAACTGCAACAGCATTAGCCATGAAGGAAATCCTGATTCTAGCACATGATATCGGGTTAACAGTGCGCTTTAAACCAATCTCTGCTGCTGAATATGAACAGTGGGTAAGAGAGGGTGGCCGCACGCGTTATATCGTAACGGCATTGGCCCCGGAATTAAATGCCTCTCATCTGCAAGCCGTGACCCAGATTGTGTCGAGTCAGGGCTTCAATATTGAAACCGTGACCCGTCTTTCTGGCCGTCCTGAGCTGGATGGTTCCAATACTGGCCCTAAACGTGCCTGTGTACAGTTTGGTCTGAAAGGCCAGATGTTGGATGCAGCAGCCATGCGTGCAGCCTGCTTAAGCCTGTCGAATAACCTGAATGTCGATGTGGCAGTACAGGAAGATAATGCTTATCGCCGTAACCGTCGTCTGGTCTGCTTTGACATGGACTCGACCTTGATCGAGCAGGAAGTGATTGATGAGCTGGCAATTGAAGCTGGTGTCGGCATCCAAGTCTCTGAAATCACTGAACGCGCGATGCAGGGCGAGCTGGACTTTCAGCAAAGTTTCCGTGCCCGTGTTGCTTTATTAAAAGGCATGGATGCATCGGTATTGCCAAAAATTGCTGAGCGTCTGACCGTGACTGAAGGTGCAGAACGCCTGATTTCCACCCTGAAAGCACTGGGCTACCGTACCGCAATTCTGTCTGGTGGATTCCAGTATTTTGCAGAATATCTACAAGCCAAACTGGGAATTGATGAAGTACATGCCAACGTTCTGGATGTGCAGGATGGCGTGGTGACGGGTGAAGTCAAAGGTCATATTGTAGATGGCGCACGTAAGGCTTTATTACTCCGCGAAATTGCCGACAATATGGGAATTTCTCTGGAACAGACCATTGCTGTAGGTGATGGTGCCAACGACCTGCCAATGCTTTCAATTGCGGGCCTAGGTGTGGCTTTCCGTGCCAAGCCTTTGGTTCGTCAGAATGCCAATCAGGCCATTTCCAGCGTGGGTCTGGATGGTGTGCTCTACCTGCTCGGTGTACATGATAAAGATCTGAGCCGCGCGTAACACATAGCTTTTCGGTGAAATCCAACGCGGCCTTAGGGTCGCGTTTTTTTATATTTTTAGCTTAACTTTTATCGAGGGACGGCGCAGCTTGTCTATAAATACCCCGATCATCTTAAACGGAAAATATTTTTTTTAAGTCGATGAAAGGGCATATGATTTTGTAATGACACGCCAACATCGACGCAGCAATTGATCCACAAATACTGTGAAAATAAAAAATGTAATGACAAAATAATATCGCGACAGAGTATGTCGTAAGGGGAGAAAACAGGACTTTTTTTATGCAAAAAACTCAGCATAATGCATGCATAGAGATACAAATCAACACATTCCATTTTATTGATTTAACGAAATTCAATAGGTAGGACGGTTGCAATATCAAGCATACACACTATCCTTTTGGATGGAGGGGTTTATATGGTAACAGCGAATCTAGCAACTCTCGTAGGCTTTAGTTTAGTCGCCGCGGCTGTGCTTGCTGTTTTCTTCTCGCCTTATCGTCGCTGGTTAAGTTTTATGGCTGCGGGAATGCTAGCCTGGGGCCTGATCGAAGTGATTCGAGTAGGTACTCAAGCCTTGTTTGAGCTCCCGATGACATATAGCTATCTGACAGCTTTAACGGCCGTGATGGTCGTAGTGACCTTACTGTTATTGCGTGAAGATCGACGTGCAGAGCGTGCTTTGGCTAAACGCCGTTATATCGAACATACACCAGTGTATGAAGATGACCAGCAGCAGCTATCTAGCCGTTAAGTTCTCTAATATCAGCGAAATAATGCACCTGCGGGTGCATTTTTCGTTTAGAAATATGATACAAAGTCCTGCATCTGCCTGGCTTTGATCTATGCTAGGATATTTGTCAATTTTCGTACAATTAGAATAGGCATAATTCCATGAAACTGTCCTCCATTCCTGTGCTCAAACTTCCTCTGGTTGACCTCAGTACCGATCCACTTGATTTGCTGGTCGCAGGTCTTGCATTACGTATGAAGCAGTTAGCGCGTACCAGCCCGAAATTTATTGAATTGGTACATGAACGCCAGTTCCGTATTCAGATTGGAACAGATGAAGGAATGGCACGTCAGATCGTTGTGAATAATGGTCATATTGATACTGTTTCAGGTGATGCAGAAAAAGCTGATTTTGTACTGCAATTTGCTGACAGTGAACAGGGCGTAAAAACGTTGCTCAAAGGTGATCCGACTGCATTCATGACCGGTATGCAAAGTGGCACGATTAAAATGGAAGGTGATTTTGGTCTGCTGGTCTGGTTTAACCAGGTTGCGAAAATGATTCCGCCTAAACTGCCAAAACCGGTCAAAGAAAAAGTGAAAATGGCACGCCAGTTTATTAAAGAGAAAACTGGTAAATAACTCCTAATCCCCCTGCTTTAATTAAAGGAGGGGCTAGGGAAGGATTATCATAAAAAAGCCCTCATCAAGAGGGCTTTTTTCATTTTGGAACAATGACGGTTTATTCAACTTCCAGATTAAACGTTACCGGCCCATCATTGACCAGATGCACTTTCATATCGGCCGCAAAAATACCGGTTTGTACATTTTCGAACTGGCTCTGCGCATATTCAACCAGCTGTTCATACAAGACCTTGGCATCGCTTGGCGGCATGGCGGGACCAAAATCCGGACGTAAGCCTTTTTGAGTTTGCGCCATCAAGGTAAATTGGGACACTAGCAGTAAACCGCCACCGGCCTGACTGACATTCCAGCCCATCTTGCCCTGCTCATCATCAAAGAAACGGTATTTCAATATCTTATCAATCAGTTTTTTGCCTTTTTCCAGATTGTCTTCTTTACCTAAACCTAGAAAAACCAGAATACCTTTGCCAATTTCTCCGGTGGTTTCACCATCGACCACGACTTTGGCTTCCAGTACCCGTTGTAATAATGCACGCATAATCAATTTTAGTCAGATTCAAAATTGCCGCCATTGTAGCAAGATCAGACTCATCTGTTATTAAGTTAATGTCTAAAAAATGGGCTTAATTGATTGATTAGCATTGATAATATTTTAAACTATCTAAAAACACGATCATAATCATAAAAATTATCTGTTTTATCTATTTTTTGCTCTCAAGTATCTTAGCTGCATGCAGGAAAGGTATTAAATTGAGAAATTTAGAAATGTTTAAGCGTTCATTACTTGTTGCAATGCTTGCAACGGTGACAGCTGCACAAGCTGCACCATTAACCAAAGATAACGGGGCACCAGTCGGTGATAACCAGAACTCGATCACTGCGGGTCCACAAGGTCCAACTTTGCTACAAGATGTGCAACTGGTTCAAAAACTGCAACGTTTTGGCCGTGAGCGCATTCCTGAACGTGTGGTTCACGCACGTGGTGCAGGGGCTTATGGTGAATTCGTTACGACTAAAGATCTGTCTGATTTAACAATTGCTTCTTTATTCAAGGCCGGTACTAAAACTCCAGTTTTTGTGCGCATGTCTACTGTCATTCATGGTAAAGGTTCACCAGAAACCCTACGTGATCCGCACGGTTTTGCCATCAAATTCTATACTCAGGAAGGTAACTGGGATTTGGTCGGTAACCAGACACCAGTCTTCTTTATCCGTGATGCGATCAAATTCCCGGACTTCATCCACGCGATGAAACCAAGCCCCGTCACCAACGTACAAGATGCCAACCGTGTGTTTGACTTCCTGTCTAGCCAGCCTTGGGCAACCAACATGCTGACTTATGTTTATGGCAAGCAAGGTGTCCCAACCAGCTACCGCGAACAGGACGGTTTTGGTGTACATGCCTACAAACTGTATAACGACAAAGGCGAATACAAGTACGTGAAATTCAACTTCCGCTCTAAACAGGGCGTGAAGGGCTTAAATGTCAAAGAAGCGGCTGCGCAACAAGGTAAAGATTTCAATCACTTGACCAATGATCTTTATAACAACATCTATGCAGGTAATTTCCCGAAATGGGATCTGTATATTCAGGTGCTTGATCCTAAAGATCTGAACAGCTTTGATTTCGATCCGCTAGACCCAACCAAAATCTGGCCAACCAAACTGGTTCCAGAAGTGAAAGTCGGTACATTGACACTCAACCGTATGCCGAAGAACTTCTTCAATGAAACTGAACAGGCTGCATTTGCACCAGGTAATCTGGTCCCAGGTATCGAACCATCTGAAGACCGTTTGCTTCAAGGCCGTATCTTCTCTTATTCAGATACACAAATGTATCGTCTAGGTGCGAACCATCAGCAAATTCCGGTAAACCGTCCTGTGGTGAATGTGAACAACAATAACCAGGAAGGTCACATGAATGTGTCTGAACGTGACTCTGATGTGAACTACGAGCCAAGCCGTAAAGAGCCAAAACCGGCGACTGAAAAAGCGCGTGCAGTTGAAACGCCATTGACTGGTCATGTGCAACAGATCGGTACTAAAGAGCAAAACTTCAAGCAAGCAGGTGACTTGTACCGTTCATATACTGCCAAAGAGAAAGATGACCTGATCATGAACCTGGCGGCTGATCTGGGCAATGTCAAAGATTCAGAAACCAAGCACATCATGTTGTCTTACTTCTATAAGGCAGATGCTGACTACGGTATGCGCATGACTAAAGCTGTAAATGGTGACATCGCCATCGTTAAAGCCAAAGCTGCAAAATTAAAAGACTAATCCCGATTGGTCTTGAGGAACTGGTGACTAGGGCATAGCGTATCACCTCCAAAAAGTCCTGTAATACTCCAAACCTTTCCTGCACCCTAGGGGGAGTTTTACAGGCACTCCGTTTTTTATTCCATCTCAGGTCAATTGAGTCTTTCAAGACTTAAATTTTCCTTTCGATTTCTATTGGAGTTCATCATGAAAGTTCTGCCATATGCATTTTTAGCCAGTATTCTTGCTTTTAGCTCCGCATTCGCAACTGCTGCTGAAGTGAAGAATGTCTCCCCTGCAAAAACTGCGGTAAGCGTTCAGATGACCTCACAACAGGAATTGATCGATCTGTTTTTTGCTGCCGCTAAAATCGGCAATAGCGAAGTGATCAATGAATTTTTAAAACACGGCTTTCCAGTCGATGTACGCAATCAAGATGGTTATACCTCGTTGATGATGGCAACCTATTATGGCCATCAGGATATTGTGACCACCTTACTGGCCAAAGGGGCAGACCGCTGCGCCCGGGACAACCGTGGCAATACAGCCTTGATGGGTGCCTTGTTCAAAATGGAATTTGCCATTGCCAAACAGCTGCGTCAGGTTGACTGTGATGCCCAAGCTAAGAAAACCGGGCAAAAAACCACAGCTGAATTTGCCAAGGTGATCGGTCAGGAAAAGCAGCTACAGAAAATTATCAAGGAACAGGAAAACGGGCTGAAAGCAGCCAAATAACCGAGCAGGAAGCAGTTTATTTTCTTGAACTTTTGTCGATAATTCAGCTAGCTGTACGTAAATCCTGCAATATTGCCTAAACTTTTATGCTTTAATGCGGGATAAGCACAGCGATATTTCCCTTAGTTATGGCTCCAATTATCCACTCTTTGTTAGATACTGACTTGTATAAATTCACCATGCTACAAGTGGTATTACATAAGTTTCCGCAAACGCATAGTATCTATCATTTCCGTTGTCGCAACCTGGAAGATACAGAATATCCGCTGACGGATATTCTGGATGATTTGAATCACCAACTGGATTTGCTGTGTCAGCTCAAATTTAAAGAAGACGAATTACAATATTTACGCAGCCTGCGTTTTATCAAAAGCGATTTTGTGGATTATCTGGAACTATTCCAGCTCAAACGGCGTTTTATTAAGGCCACCGTCGACAATGAAGGCCGCCTGGATATTACTATTGAAGGCCCCATGGTTCAGGCAATGATGTTTGAAATTTTTGTACTGGCCATTGTGAATGAACTCTATTTCAGCCGCATCCGTACACCCGAAGTGCGGGCTGAAGGTGAGCGCCGTCTTAAGGCCAAAATCGAATTGCTGAAACAATACGATGCATCACAAGATCCGAATGATCCACCATTCCTGGTCTCGGACTTTGGTACCCGCCGTCGTTATAGTTTTGACTGGCAAAAGCATGTCGTCGAAGAATTTAATAAAGCTGCACCGCACGTATTCCGTGGGACCAGTAATGTGTATTTAGCCAAAGAGTTGGGTATTACCCCGATCGGGACGATGGCGCATGAATTTCTGCAAGCCTTTCAGGCGTTGGATGTGCGCTTGCGTAATTTCCAGAAAGCCGCCCTGGAAACCTGGGTACAGGAATACCGTGGTGACCTTGGAATTGCCTTGACCGATGTAGTCGGTATGGATGCTTTCCTGCGTGACTTTGACCTGTACTTTGCCAAACTGTTTGATGGTTTGCGCCATGACAGTGGTGATCCCTATGAATGGGGTGACAAAGCTTATGCGCATTATAAAAAGCTGAAAATTGACAGCAAAACCAAAATGCTGACTTTTAGTGATGGCCTGAATCTGGAAAAAGCCTGGAAATTGCATCAATACTTTAAAGATCGCTTTCAGGTCAGCTTCGGGATCGGCACCAATCTGACCAATGACATGGGGCAGACGCCGCTAAATATCGTATTGAAACTGGTGGAATGCAACCGTCAGTCGGTAGCGAAAATCTCCGATAGCCCAGGAAAAACCATGACGGATAATGATACTTTCCTGGCATATTTGCGTCAGGTGTTCAATATCTCAGAACCTGCCTAAAAATCTCTGCTTGATTCAAAAAACCGCTTCAATCATGAGGCGGTTTTTTCTTGGATGATGGTCTTTCTTAAATCAGCTTTAGCTAAAATTATGCTAAGGATCTAGATAAAAACAACATAATTGAAAAAATGAGCTGTGCTAAGATCAAAAGGATTTGACCGCAATGACAACTACTAAGATGACAGCTTCCGCCTTTGACTTTGGTCTGCTGATTGAAGCAGAAGATTTGGTTCCACATTTGGGAAATGAAAAACTTCGAATTGTTGATTTAAGCCGGGCGTCGGTTTATGAACAATTGCATATTCCACATGCCTTACATCTGCAACCCAAGCTGCTGGTTCGTCAGGAAGAAACAGCCATGGGCCTGTTACCGGATGCAGAAGGGCTGGAAGCTTTAATTCGTTACCTGAATATTTCTCCTGAACATCATGTCGTAGCTTATGATGATGAAGGCGGTGCGTGGGCAGGGCGTCTGCTCTGGAACCTGCATTGCATGGGCTTTGAAAATACCAGTTTACTCAATGGCGGCATTCATGCCTGGCTGGGTGCGGGACTACCGACTTCATCAGATCAGGAAACGTTTATACCTGTCGATCATCTGGTTCCAGTCAATCTTGAAAGAAAGGCTGAGTTTCAGATTGATTATGATGAATTAAAACAACTCATTGAAAATGAAAAAATTCAGGTATGGGATTGTCGTACAGAAGATGAATATACTGGCCTACGTCTGGCTGCGCGATGCGGTGGTCACATCCCGGGCGCACGTCATTTTGAGTGGAGTACTGCCCTTAACTGGCAAAATCATTTAAAATTACATCCTTTACCACGTACTCAGCAGCGTCTGGAACAACTGGGATTTGATCTGGATCAGCCGGTTGTGGTGTATTGTCAGTCCCATCACCGTTCAGGTCTGGCTTATATTCTGGGTCGCTTATTCGGCTGGAATATTCGAGCCTATGATGGTGCGTGGAGTGAATGGGGCAACCGCCTCGATAGTCCAATCGCTACAGGAGAGGTGCCATCTTGAGCATCACATCGCGTCTAAAACAACAACTGTTTATCCAGGCCCAAAAAGTGGTGCCACAGCATCGCCTGTCCCGTGTGGTGGGAAAAATTGCAGCCAGCGAAAATCCGCTGGTAAAAACAGCCGTGATTGCAGCGTTCAAGACCAAATACGGGATTGATATGTCGATTGCTGAGCAAACCAATGCTTTAAAATTCAAATCATTTAATGATTTCTTTACCCGTGGACTAAGAACCGGGGTGCGTGCGGTTGATGCTGATTCAACCGCGATCATATCTCCGGCAGATGGCGCGATTTCCCAACTGGGTAAAATTGAAAATGGCGATGTGTTTCAGGCCAAAGGCCAGAAGTTCACTGTTGAAAACCTGATTGCTGATCCGCAACTGGCAGAACCATTCAAGAATGGTGAGTTTGCGACCGTGTATCTGTCACCACGGGATTATCACCGTGTCCACATGCCATTCGCCGGGACTCTGACCGAAACCTTATATGTACCGGGTGAACTGTTCTCGGTCAACCAGACCACGGCCGAAAATATTCCGGGCCTGTTTGCCCGTAATGAACGTATGGTATGTCTGTTTGATACTGAACTGGGTCGTATGGCAGTGGTTCTAGTTGGCGCGATGATTGTGGCTGGTATTGAAACTGTAGCGACTGGCAAGGTAAAACCCTCTGGTCGTATCGAGCTGAATCAACATAATCTTTTCTTAGAAAAAGGTGCCGAACTGGGCCGTTTCTACCTGGGCTCTACTGCTGTGATCCTGTTTGAAGAAAACAAGATGCAATGGGATGAGAAATTTAAAGCCAATTCAACCGTGTTGATGGGTGAGGCGTTGGGTCATACCCTATAAAAAGCTTTTAATCTCCTGTTATGTTGCTTCCCCCTTTGAAAAAGGGGGATTGAGGGGGATTAAATATTCTAATTTCCTCCTCTTGCGTTTCAATTCAAAGCAGTGCTTCAAAGCTTGCTTAGGAGGGAATCTCATGATAACAAATATCCCTTAGATTCTTTCCCTTTGAAAAAGGTGAGAAGCCTTGCTTCGCAAGAGGGAGTTAAAAAATTAAAATCCCTCCCAACCTCCCTTTAAAAAAGGGAGGAGATAAAAGATCCAAAAAAAAGCGCCATTTGGCGCTTTTCTATATTTAAACCTTATCGTTTGACAACGATCGAATCGATACCACTGTGCTGTAAGGTTTGCTGTGCAATAATCGCAGATTCTGCTGAATCATAAGGTCCAGACACTACACGATACCAAACCTTGCCATTTTCCACACTGCGGACTACATCTGCAGATAAACCGTTGAGAATGATTTCTGCACGGCGGGCATCTGCCTGATCCGGGTCATCAAAACTACGGACTTGTAGAATATAGCTTGCAGAAGCAGGGGTTGGGGCTTCGGTTGCATCCAGACCTGGCTCAGTTGCTATTTCTGATTCATCAACTTCCGGTCTTGGTGCCTCTACAATCACCACTGCTTCCTGATTTTTTGCTTCAGGAACCGCCTCTTCAGGAATCGGTGTCACTTGCTGTTGTGGCAACAGATCATAAAAACGGTAGTCTTTATTGGTGTCTTCTTCTTGAGAATGCTCAGCCGTAGCCTGGTTTTTAGGTTTAACAGGTTCCCATGGCTTCCACAGCATGAGTGCCATTAAAAAACTTAACACGATTAAAATGATCACGAGTGTGCCGAGCCAGGTAGGAATAAGTGGCTTTTTGGGCTTATTCGGTCTTTCAGATACACCGCGCTGCGTTTTTCCAAACACTTGGGATTTCCTCTTATTGATCGGGGCAAATAGAAAAGGCATAACAGCAGTTATGCCCCTACTATGACTTCATCCTATGTGATCGTGATAGAAAAGTCATTATCTAGATCACAAATCACACAGAATTTTAATTTATCTGCATCTTCAAACACATAGCTAAAGTTACAAAATGTTTATTCAGCAGATAAACGGTATGAGCATGCTTACTTCGAGCAGGGCTCTCCGTCTTGCGTCAATGTAAAAGTAGTGCTTTGCATTTTCGCTTCGAGCATAGCTCTCGCCTTGCGAGCATACAAAACAGTGTTTTGCTTACATGCTCTCAGGCGCCGATACACCAAGCAGTTCCAGACCGTTACGCAGTACTTGGCGAACATTTACAGATAACAGTAAACGTGCCTGAGTCAATTCTGCATCATCGCCCAGAACCTTGTTGTCGTTGTACCAGCCATGGAACAGCGCAGCCAGCTCTTTTAGGTAGTTACCAATCTGATGTGGTTCATAGCTATTTGCAGCACGAACGACAATCTCTGGATAAGCCGCCAGTTTTGCCAGAATTTCAGTTTCCGCTTCCAGCTCAAGTTTAGCTGCCAGACCACGTGCAGTGGTGACGTCAAAGTTCACGCCTGTAGACGCTGCCTTTTCTAACATACGACAGATCCGCGCATGCGCATACTGGATGTAATATACGGCGTTGTCTTTGCTTTGAGATACGGCAAGGTCAAGGTCGAAGTCAATATGCTGTTCAGATTTACGCATAACATAGTAGAAACGCGCTGCATCATTCCCGACCTCTTTGCGCAGGTCACGCAAAGTCACGAACTGGCCTGAACGAGATGACATCTGTACCATCTCGCCACCACGCCACAGGCTGACAAACTGAACCAGAAGTACAGTCAGTTTTTTCGAGTCATAGCCCAGAGCATCAATCGCGGCTTTTACACGTGCGATATAACCGTGGTGGTCTGAACCCCAGATATCAATGATATCGGTATAGCCACGTTGTAATTTGTTTAGGTGATACGCAATATCAGACGCGAAATAAGTGGTTTGACCATTACGGCGTTTCACTACGCGGTCTTTTTCATCACCAAATTCAGTCGACTTGAACCAGATGTTGCCATCTTTTTCATACAGGAAGCCACGCTGATCTAGAGTTTGTAGCGCTTCATCAATTTTTTCATTCAAAGTCGCTTCACTGAACCATTGATTGAAAGTCACCCCGAATTCACCAAGGTCATCTTTAATATCATCAAGGATGGCTTTTAACGCAGCTTGATGGAATACGCGGTAACCTTCATTTAATAAAGTTTGTGAGTTAAAGATCAGGCCATCAATGTGCTTTTCTTTATCGCCTGAAACCACCACCTTATTGCCTTCAGCATCCGGTTCGGCAGCGTACTGTACATCTTCAGGGACATCTTTATAAACGTCTGCAACAGGGCGAACATAGATATCGCCGTCTTTATCAATAATGCTTTGTGCGATTTCTTTGACGTAGTCACCTTGATAGGCATTTTTCGGGAACACCAGTTCCTGACCCGTCAATTCTAAATAACGTAAGTAAGTTGAAGTCGCCAGAATATCCATCTGACGGCCAGCATCGTTGACGTAATATTCGCGATCAACTTTGGCACCTGTCGCTTCAAGCAGATTTGCAACAGTCATACCATAAGCAGCGCCACGACCATGACCTACGTGCAGGCTAGAAGTCGGGTTCGCAGAAACAAATTCAACCTGAACGCGTTTTTCCGCATTGGCCTGGGTACGACCATACGTTGCCTGTTGAGCCTGAATCTGATCCAGCACAGCAAAACGCTGGTCTGCATTTAAAAAGAAGTTAATAAAGCCTGGGCCTGCAATTTCTGCCTTGCTGATATCCGCCACTTCAGGCAGGGCAGCAAGAATTTTTTCTGCTAAATCACGCGGTTTCATACCCGCAGCTTTAGACGCGATCATGGCAATATTTGATGCAAAGTCACCGTGGTTGCGGTCTTTGGTACGCGTCAAATTACTTGTATTGTTCCAGTCAGATGGGAGTACGTTTTGTGCCTGTAAAGTTTGCACTGCATGATCGAGAGCTGCTTGGATTGCCGTATTCATAATCAGTCGAAAATAGATATCGCAGAAAAACAGCAAATATAGCAAATTTCCGACTCTTTAGGTAAAACCATTTATGGGGAATAAAAAATATACGATTAGTAGTCTATAGTTTCTATCCATCGGTCGGTCATCAATGAAGGATCACATGAGAAAGAGGGGAATAAATGAGTTGAAAATTTTGCTATAAAAAATGAATCATCCAGCAATCAAAATGGCCTATATTAGCCTGATTGAAACTATAAAAAGAGTCAGCATGGATTCAAAACAGCGTCCGACCATCATCGGCAATATTCCCAAACTTCCAGCCAAATGGGCCTTGGTCATTGTGCCTTTTATCCTGTCCTGCCTGATGAGTGGAATTATTTCCATGATTAACATGCTGCGTAATCTGGGCTGGATTGAGGGCTTTATGGCACTCTGGTTTCATAACTGGATGATTTCCTGGGCAATTGCTTTTCCAATTGTGGTAACGCTTTTGCCTTTTGTACGCAAATTTGCCGGCTTGCTGGTCGATATGTCAGGAAATCAGCCACCCAAATAATTGTTTTCTATCAATGAGAATTAAGAAAGAAGTTTTAGAAGGTAAAAAGCATTCGCTAACAGATGAGTTCTATAGCTGAAAAACCAACTAAATCAGATGCTCGACTGCAGCGCGGATGATCCCAAGGATCAGACCAATACAGGCCCCGACCACGACACCATTGACCCGGATCATATGCAGGTCACCACCGACTTCGTTTTCAATCTTGTCGATCATCTCAGTCGAATCCCATTCATGAATACGTTCACTGATAAAACGGATCACTTTCTCACTGTACTGGTCACTCAAATCGACAGCGATACCACTGAGACGGTTATTCAGCAACTCACGCACTGAAGTATTTGAAATAATATTTTCACCGACTTGCTGAATGGCGACTCGCAGATTCTCCGCAATCCCCGAATCCGACTTTTGCAAATCTGCTTTGATGGCATCGCATAAAATGACCACTGCACCACTGATAAAATTTAGCACTTGCGGACTGTCAAGCAGGGCATCTTTAGTTTCATTCAGTCGCTGGCTGGCCATACTTTCAGAATCTGCCAATTGCTGCATCAATTCTTGAGCTGTTTCTTCAATTTTAAGCCGCCACGGATGGTCGGGATCTGCCAGCATGGCTTCCACCCGCTGAATCACCGAATCGATACTGCGTTGCTGCACATCAATACCGATCCAGCTGGCGCCTTTGGCCAGACGCCAGACGCCCATTTCCTTGAATAAAGTGCGGGTCAGCTCACGAGTCTGTTCGGGATGTGAAGTCATCCAGGCATGTACCACATCCAGGCCACGTTGCAGCACATCCTGGTGGAAATCATTTTCCAAAACAGCGCGCAGCATTTCGCTGGCCAGGGTATTGATCTGGGTGTTTTTGACCCATTGCACACTGTTGCTCTGAATAAATCCGGCGATCTGTTCCTGCCCGACAAATTCAAATACTTTGGGTACGGTCTGCTGAATCACTTGTGTGACTTGAGCATTATTCTGCGGATTGGCCAGCCAGCGGCCAGCAGCCAGACTTAAATCGGTACTGGCCAGACTGCGCTGCACAATTTGCGGGGAAAGGAAATTTTCCTGCACAAAGCGCCCCATAGATTCGGCAATCCGGGCCTTATTGCGTGGAATAATTTCAGTATGGTCACGTAAAAATTTCGGAATCGGCAGCCGGCCAAAAGGATTGCGGAACAGCACGGTAATTGCATACCAGTCCGCCAGACCACCGACTACACCTGCTTCGGCAGAGAGCATCAGAATATGAATCAGCCAGATATATTCAGGCAGCAGTTTGGCAGTAATCATCAGCGCCAGCCAAGCCAGTACTGCGACGACCAGTGCAATGGTCGCAAAACGTTTACTGCGTTGTAAGCTGGGTGACGGCTGCTCTTTCTGCATAAATCATCCTGTTATTGAGGCGTGGCCGGTTGCGGTTGGAGTACTTGGCCGGATGGACTTACTCCATATTTAGCGCCAAGTGATTGTAAAATCAAGCGGGCATCAAAGGCATCTTTCGGTTCCTGACCGGCTTTAAAGCACTCAATGGTATAAGCCACCTGGGCAGGATCTAAAGTGACAGTATAGGGCTGATCATAGAATGGATCAGGCCAGAATCCCGGATAACGGCGGTAATAACCATAAGGACGATAATAACCGTATGGATAGACACTAGGCGCCGGATAGACAATTGCCTGACGCGGTGGTTGCTGGGTACGGTTACTAGGATCGTTCAGTACCCGGAAAAACTGGAAGCCATTTTGTACCGTAGTTTGAGCGGCTTTAAGCAGGGTGATTTCTTCGGCTGTACCGAAACTCATATTAGGTCGCGCCTGAAAACTGATGCGGTAGGTATTGGCATTCAGTGGAGTGGTGCTGTACTGGCCGAGCTGGTCAAAGGTCAGTGGCTTGGACGGTGCCGTTGCACAGCCGGAAAGCAGGGCGGTCGTCGCAAGGGTCAGGGCAATGACGGTTTTTTTCATCTTCGTTCTCCTGATAGGATGATCCAGCGAGTTACAGACCTCTAGAAGCTGCTATCTGGCTGGGTCAGGAAACTCAATTCTTCCTCGGTGGATTCACGGCCCAGAATCTGGTTGCGATGTGGGTAGCGTCCGAAACGATCAATAATGATTTTATGCTTGATTTCATATTCGAGGTTTTCTGGATTGCCGAGGCGCTGAAATAATTTTAGCGCAAATTCATGGATTAATTTGGATTCGCTATGCATGAAAGGCATATAAAGAAAGGAACGTTGCTCCGGGCTCAGCTGCTTGTCCAGATCCTGACTGATGGCTTCCTGAGCCAGTGCCAAAGCCAGACTGTCCTGAGCAAAAGCACGCGGCGTATCCCGAAAAATATTCCGTGAAAACTGGTCCAGAACAAGGATTTCTGCCAGACGGCCGTCAGCATTCTTACGCCATGACCATAGTTCAGCTCTACTGGCCTGTTCCAGAATATCGCCAAATTTTTCCTTCAAACTTTGGTCGAACTGGTCACTTTTGGCAAACCAGTTGGGTTGAGTCTCAGGACTAAACCAGAAGTCTAAAATATCTTGATAATTCATAATGTTTACAATTTATTAGCATTTATTTGTCAATAAAATCACAAATTTCACATGTCTTATAGAGAAACTTTGTGTTAAAAATTTGCCCAACTAAAAATCAATGGTTTGCTTGAAAACTAGGCAGGGCAGCATGTGCTGTCTGGAAATCGCGGTATACTAAGCTAAACCGATGATTCTATTTTAATAGTTACCCCCATTAAGCGAGATTGTAATGAGTCAACCTGAATCGACTGCCCATGATGTATTACCGGAATGGGTAGATTCGTCGCTCATCAAAGGAATGCTGCGCGGTATCGAGCGTGAGAGCTTGCGTATGCAAAGCAATGGTTTCCTGTCACAGGAACCGCATCCTCATGCCTTAGGTTCAGCTCTGACACATCCGCATATTACGACCGATTATTCTGAAGCCTTGATGGAGTTTATTACTCCACCGAAAGAGAGTATTACTGAGGCATTAAACTACCTGACTGACATTCATGCCTTTGTACACCGTCATCTGAAAAATGATGAAAAACTCTGGCCGATGTCGATGCCTTGCATGCTCGACAGCAAGGATGAAAATATCCCGCTGGCGCAATATGGCAGCTCCAATATTGGCTTATTTAAAACCCTGTATCGTCATGGTTTAGGCGTGCGTTATGGTCGCCGTATGCAGACCATTTCCGGGGTTCACTATAATCTGTCTTTCCCGGATCATTTCTTTATAGCGCTACAAGAACAGGAAACTGATGAGGAGCTGCGCGCTTTAAGTCTGCAGGATTATCGCAGCCATCGTTATATGGGGCTGATCCGTAACTTTATTCGTTTAACCCCATTGGTGATTTTCCTGGTTGGTGCCAGTCCAGCCGTTTGCCAGTGTTTTATGACTGGACGTGATCACCACTTATTCCCGCTGGTACGCGGTACTTTATATACGCCTTATTCGACTGCATTACGAATGGGACGCTTTGGCTACCAGAATTCAGCGCAGAAACAGCTGGGTATTCACTACAATAATCTGCAGGATTATCTGGAAGGTCTGCAAAAAGCGGTCAGAACACCGTACAAACAGTTTACCCGTCTGGGTCTGGATGATGCCAATGGTCAGCCAATTCAGATCAATGACCATGTGCTACAGATTGAAAATGAATACTACAGTCTGGTGCGTCCAAAGCAGGTACCTAAAGAAGGTGAAACTCCATCGCAAGCCTTGCAAAATCGCGGGATCGGCTATGTTGAGCTGCGTGCTGTAGATGTCAATCCGTATAGCGCGATCGGGATCAATGAAGATACTGCCGGCTTCCTGGAAGTAGTGGCACTGTACTGCTTATTGCAAGACAGCCCGGCATTGCTGGATGCCGAACAGGAAATCATTGACCAGAATCAGGCTGAAGTGGTCAATCGTGGCCGCGCCTATAACGCTGCGATTATGGAAAATGGCCAGCGCTATATGATTGAAGACTGGTGTAATTTACATTTGCAACGTATGCAGCCACTGGCTCAATTGCTCGATCAGGCTTATGAAACTGATCTATATAGCAATGCTATGCAAGCCATGCAGATCCGTGTCGATGAAGTTGATGCGACCTTGTCAGCCCTGATTGTCGGAGATATTCGTAGCCACAGCAGCATGTGGCAGTTTGGTCAGCATTTGGCCCATCAGCATAGCAATCTCTATGAATCACATCGATTAAGCAAAGAAACACTTAAATATTTCAATGAATTGTCACAAAAGTCATTGCAGCAACAACAGCAGCTCGAGCAAGATAACACGATCAGTTTTACTGAATATTTAGCCCAATATCGATAATAAATAAGAGGATTAACCATGCAATGGGGTTATCGCTTCGTGAGTGGTGTGTTGTTTTTGGCATCTATTGCCGGGATGGCATTTGCTTTATATCTTGAGCATGGACAGGGCCTGAACCCTTGCCCATTGTGTGTGTTTCAACGAATCGGATTGATCGGACTAGGGATTATTTCCCTGATTGCGTTGCTGCATAATCCGAAATCCAATGCCATGAAGCGCGTATATGCTTTCTTAGGCTCGCTGAGTATCTTATGGTCAGTCGGTGTCGCTGCACGGCATGTCTGGCTACAGAACCTGCCCCCAGATCAAGTGCCGAGCTGTGGCCCAGGTCTGGATTACTGGCTGGAAACTTTGCCGATGAAATCGGTATTACAGCAGGTGCTCAATGGTTCAGGTGAATGTGCCGCTATTGACTGGACTTTCTTGGGGCAATCTTTACCAGTCTGGTCATTGGTGTTCTTCAGTATCTTATTGCTGATTAGCCTGTGGCAGTTATTCCGCAAATATCAGACTGCGCCCGTCAAACGCCTAAGAGATAAATACTGATTTTCAAAATTGGAATCAAAAAAGCCAGTCTACAGACTGGCTTTTTTTTATCACTCTCTTAGAGGCGAACCAAATTTTTCACCTTCAATCAGGTTAGGGCAATGCCTTCAATACTGTCCAGATCGGTCACGTATTCATGAATTTGCGTATAGGTTTCATCTTCCACACTTGGATAGAACCAGCGCACAATCTGTTCGGCCACCAGTGGATGATACTGAATTTCAAAATGATTCAGTCCATAGAAAATCGCCTTATGTGCGTCGGGTACTTTCAGATCAAAACGCGGATGGGGATGTTCGCCCAAGGCACTTTTGACACTGACCAGATAATCACCGATCACATTAAGCGTTTTGTTGGTATGGTGTTCAAACTCGATCGTACCTGCCACCAGATAGGCATCAATATGCGCAGGAATCGGGGCTGGTTTACGGTTGTCGTCCATAAAGCCAATCCGTACCGGATTATGTTCCCAGTCATCATCCCGGACGCTGCCATGACGTAAGTCTAGAATTCCGTTACTGCGAATATTCACCACATGTCCCACAATTTTCACTAAAGGAAAATGTCCGAGCTTTTCCTGCAAACTAAAACCAAAACGTTCCAGTACCGCACCATGATGCGGTGAGCCCAGACAGACCAGATTTTCTACCATCGGAATCCAGTCATAGACATTTTGTTTGCCATAGAACAAGGCGCTGCGTGACACCAGACCGCCCATACTGTGTCCGATCAGATCAATACTGGTAATTCCTGGATTACGTTTGACCAGATCCTGCAAGGCATTGGCCAGACTGCGGCCATTGGCTGAAATGCGGCGTCCGGTATTGTAGTTCAGGTACAGCATGGTGTTATGGTCACGCTGTGCCAGTAATTTTTCTCCAATGCCCGGATATTTGCGGGTTGACCAGTCCAGATGGTTCATGCACAGACCATGCACAAATAGGGTAATGCGTCCGGTTAGCTCACCTTGTTGCAGAGAACCATAATGATCGTAAATGAGCATCGGCAGGGCGAGAGGATTCTGATATTTCAGCAGATAATCGCCAATAATCCCGTTCAGGGCACTGACCATAAAATGCATGGTCGGGGTCAGAGGTTTATTATGTAATTTTGGAAATCTTTCAATAATACGGCGCAGTCCAGGCGCAATCAGGGTATTGCCATAATGAAAGATCATGTCATAAGACATTTGATACAGACGTACGATATAAGGAATATTCTGGAAAGTTTTGGAATTTTTTTCACTCAGCCCGAATACGCTCATTAAAATTTCACGCTGAATCGATTTAATCAGCTCCTGTACTACATCACTAAAGCGCATGGTGACCAATTGTGCCAGGCCTTCCAGGACATCTGCCTGGCTAAGCGGAGTTCGATCCCATCGACAATAGGTTTCATGCAATGGCGTTAAACTTGGCATTTGATCCTATCCTTTATATGAGCCGTAGACATCTTTCTTTTTTGAGCACTTCGCGGTATAAATTCTTTTTTTCAGTATTCTTGATTCTCAATTTATTCGGAATACTCTTAAAATAGCGAGAATTGCATAACATTAAAGGCTTTTTTGTCAGACAATTTAAGCAATTAAGTGGTTATAAAATGAAGTGTATTTCACACTTTTAAATTAAATTTTGACATTTTGTTTGTTTTTATTGATTGCCGATGAATATCATTTACCTGCATGGGTTCAAGAGTAGTAGCAGCTCAATTAAAGGCCAGTTATTGGAACAATACTGTGCCAAGTACCCGGATATTCAGGTGCATTTACCGGATTTAAACATGCCGCCGATGGCTGCAATTCAGAAGATTGCTAAATTGATCCAGTCGATGGATCAGGTGGCATTGGTCGGCAGTAGTCTCGGGGGATTTTATGCGACATATCTGGTCGCTCAAGCGCATGTGCCGGCTGTACTGATCAATCCGGCAATGCGACCATGGCAGCTGTTTCGTGAACTGTTTGATGATGAATTGCCCCTGCAGGTTCATCCGAACTGGTGCCTGAATGACGCAGATCTTGGCCAGCTCGAAGCCATGGCGCTACCAACTGCACAAGATGCAGACAAAATGTTAGTGCTGTTACAACAAGGCGATGAAGTTTTGGATTATCGTGAAGCACATCGCTATTATAGTTCAGCTCGTCCACCTGCACTGCTGATGACCGAGGCCAATGGCAGCCATGGCATGGATGATTTTGCGGAGAAAATTCCGCTGCTCTTACAGTTTTTATCCGACTGCATAAAAAAGGAAACCGAATAACGTGTCTCAATATACGGCTCAATCTCTTGAAGTTTTATCTGGTCTAGATCCGGTCCGTCGTCGTCCGGGCATGTATACCGATACCTCTCGTCCAAACCACTTGGCGCAGGAAGTGATTGATAATGCGGTCGATGAGGCACTGGCGGGACATGCCAATAAAGTCACGGTCACGGTGTATAAGGATGGTTCATTATCGGTTGAAGATAATGGCCGTGGTATGCCCGTCGATATTCATCCGGAATATGGTCAGAGCGGGATTGAAATTATCCTGACCAAATTGCATGCCGGTGGTAAGTTCAGTACTGATAACTATCAATTTTCTGGCGGTCTGCACGGGGTGGGGATCTCGGTCGTCAACGCGCTTTCTAGCCGCGTAGAAGTTGAAGTTCAGCGTCACGGTAACCTGTATAAAATGGCCTTTGAAAATGGCGAACCGACTGCACCACTAGAAGTGCTAGAAGGTAAGGCACCGAAACGTGCCACAGGGACAACTGTTCATTTCTGGCCGGAAACCAAATATTTCGATTCTCCAAAATTCGCGCTTAAAGCCTTAAAACATAACTTAAAAGCCAAAGCGGTATTGGCTGCTGGTCTGCAAATTAACTATATCGACCAGATCAATGATGAAAAGATCACCTGGCAGTTTGAAAATGGTCTGGTCGACTATTTGATGGACGAGCTGGAAGACCGTGAAATCATTCCGGCTCCTGCTTTTGTGGCGACAGGTGATGCTGAGCGTGCCAGTGCAGAATTTGCCATCTGCTGGAACGTGGAAGGTGGAGAAAGTATTCAGGAATCCTACGTCAACCTGATTCCAACCGCACAAGGCGGTACTCACGTGAATGGCTTACGTTCAGGTGTGACCGATGCCATGCGTGAGTTCTGTGAGCTGCGTAACCTGTTGCCACGGAATATGAAACTGTCTGCAGAAGATGTCTGGGATGGGGTGAACTATATCCTGTCACTGAAATTCCAGGAGCCACAATTCTCTGGTCAGACCAAGGAACGTTTATCTAGCCGTGAAGCCTCCGGCATTGTGCAGAATATTGCCAAAGATGCGTTTGCGCTATGGTTAAACCAGAATTCAGACATCGCTATGCAACTGGCGGAAATGGCCATTTCCAAAGCGGGTCGCCGTCTAAAAGCGGCCAAGAAAGTTGAACGTAAGAAAATTGTCGCTGGTCCGACTTTACCTGGGAAACTGTCAGATTGTGTGGGACATGATCTGGATCAGTCTGAACTGTTTATTGTGGAAGGGGACTCTGCGGGCGGCTCGGCCAAGCAGGCACGTGACAAGAATTTCCAGGCGATCATGCCGATTCGCGGGAAAATTTTAAATACCTGGGAAGTCTCTTCGGATGAAGTGCTGGCCTCTCAGGAAGTGCATAACATTGCAATCGCGATTGGGGTCGATCCAGGTTCAGATGACCTGTCTGAACTGCGTTATGGCAAGATCTGTATTCTTGCCGATGCCGACTCGGATGGCTTGCATATCGCGACTTTGTTATGTGCGCTGTTCGTAAAACACTTTCCGATTCTGGTCGAAGAAGGGCATCTGTTTGTGGCAATGCCACCCTTATTCCGTATCGATGATGCTAAAGATGTGCACTATGCGCTGGATGAGGATGAACTGGAAAGCATCCTGAAAAAATGCAAAACCAAGAACCCGCAAATCACCCGATTCAAAGGTTTGGGTGAGATGAATGCCAGCCAGCTCCGTGAGACCACTTTGGATCCAAATACTCGCCGTCTGGTGCAACTGGATCTGGATGATGTACACCTGACTTCAGGCTTACTGGATAAACTGTTGGCCAAAAAACGGGCCAGTGACCGTAAAGACTGGCTGGAACAGAAAGGTAACCTGGCGGATATCGTTGTTTAAGTATATTTCTAATATGCATTTAAAAAGTCCGTAATCGCGGGCTTTTTTAACAACTCAATTTAGGACTCAACTTTTAAATAGTGTCCATCTGCATAGACATTATGTCCAAAGCCACAACCTGAACTGCCACTGTCCTGTTTTAAAATTACCTGCTGCCCCTGTTTAGGATCAAAAGCAAAATTGAGATTAATTTTGCAGTCATCTGATCGATAGGTCGTTTGGGTTTTATTAACAGGCATTGTGGTTTCAAATTCACCTATATTTGGACCATAAATCATGCTATTTAGTCCCATATAGAGGCCATTAAAATGAATCTGATAAGAATTTTTAATCCGTTTGACTTGAATGGTATTCCAGTGACCGAAGCCAGCATGCTGTATATAGATGCCAGCCAAGTTTTGAGTTTTTTGCGGGGAAGGAAGCTGTTTTAAATTAAATTGACTGCTTTTGGCTTGAGGAAAGACTGAGAACCAGGCCCGTGCCCATTGTGGCTTTCCTGATTTAAAATAGCTTAAGCCAATATTATTAAAAGCAGTGGCAATGGCATTTTCGGAAAAAGATACACCACTGTTTTCACTATGCATCTCACAAAAAGCAGACCAGGAAGCTTGCTGTTGAAATTGTCCTAGCGCATTTTGATACTGTTTCTGATCATAAAATTTTCTTCCCGAGTTGGCATAGCTTTTCACCTTGGCACATTCGGATCGGAGTTCAGCTTCAAAGTCTGAATTGGCGAAACTGAAACTACTCAGGGGGAGAATACTGATAAAGATAAACCATTTATTCATAATTTTACTCAACTGACATTATTCTGGTTTTAATAGAAAATTTTATCTCTACGCAATTTTTCTAACAGATTATTGATCTAATTAGATTAAGTTTTACATAAAAAATAAAATATTTTGGTTTAATTCAGGTTGAGTTGCATCAATACCAGATCACGCCATTGTCCAAATTTCTGTCCAACTTCCGGCATATAACCGGTTTGTTTAAAGCCTAATTTCTCATGTAAGGCAATTGATGCCTGATTTTCATGGTCAATGGCACCAACCATAACATGGATAGCATTTTGCCGCGCATGTTCAATCAGCTTGAGCATCAAGGCTTTGCCCAGACCTTGCCCAATAAAGTCTGCATGAAGAAAGACAGAATGTTCAACAGTGTGTTTAAAGCCCTGAATGGGTCGAAAAGTAGAATAATCCGCATAACCTGCAATTTGCTTGGACGCTGAATGCTCAGCCACCAATAAAGGAAATTGCTGAGCATTTAATTCATTCAGCATGTTCTGAAAATCCTGAATTGTCTTTGGCGTGCTATTCCAGGTTGAGGTTCCGTATAAGATTTCAGCATTGTAGATCGGGAGTAGATGTTCCAGATCTTGAATTTGAGCAGGACGAATAACAAAGCTCATAAGCAGATGCCAAAAAGAAAGAGAATATCTAACCATAACCTGAATTTAGGCAATAAAAAAGCAGAACCAAGGTTCTGCTTTATTCATTCTAAAAACTTAGAAGTGGTATTTCACCAATGCGCTGACATTATGTTCGTCTAAACCTTTGATTGCATATTTATTGTTCCAAACTGAATGCTCAATACCGAAGTATAATTTGGTTTCAGGTGAAATATGTTTACCTGCATTCCATTTGTATTGAGAAGTCCAGTTTAATTCACTTGCATGACCATTTTTCTCAGCTGTTGACCAATCCAGGAAAGCATCTGCCAGGAACTCTTCACCACCAATTTTAAATGGAACGGCATAAGTAATGGTCATCTGATAGTCATCTTCTGACCCTTTATCATTATCAGCTTTATAGAAGTTGATATTTGTATAGCTGGTATAAGGAACATCTAGAGCAAATCCAATACCATATAGGTAATTATTGAAGTCAAGACTGCCGCTATTTCCTTCCCAAGTAGTCGCAATAAGTACGTCTTTAATTGGACCAAGCTCAAGCTTTTGACCAGTGACAGCACCTAAACTTAAACGTGGTGAAACTTCAAAGTAAGTTTCATTACCACTAATATCATTATTAGTACGGTCAGCAAAGGCGAAGAAATCACCATATTTTAAACCAGCTGCATATTCAGCTGTAATAGTGGATTGTTCTAAATCATCAACCATACCTACAGGATGTGCATAATTTTCGCCATATAGGCCTGTCAAACTAAAATCCTGCCAAACTGCTGCCTGAGTGAAAGCTGCTGTTGAAGCCAATGCACAAAGTGCCGCGATTTGTGTAAATTTCATTTAAATATCTCCCCCGAGAAAGCAGCTTAAGGATACAGATTAATAAGTAAAAATAAAGTCAAAATTGATCGCTGACGGAAATATTTCATCGTCTTGAGCTGATGATAATTTGAGATATTGGGAGAAGAAGGTTTATAGGATAATTGAAGCGAGTTAAGTTTTTATATTTAAATTAATTTTAAGAATAGAGAATCAATTTTGAAGCTGAGTCAAGTAAAGACATAGATCTTCTATGAACAGGGCAAAGACTGATTTAATTTTGGAAAGGTCATGTGAATAGTATTTCGATCGTTCCAAATCTGGAAGGTCAATCACGATCCGGTAAGCAGTTGTCACGATCGGTTGTTCTTTTGCTAAAAAAATCAAAATATCACTTGCATATTTTCAACAGAGGACCGATATTCGAAGTATAGGAACACGGTTCTGCAGACTCAAAAATGTGTTCATCATTCAATCTGGAGGGTTTTATCCAAAGCGATTTGAAGATGTGAAATGCAATATAAAACAGCAAGCTATACACGTGCCAAGATAAAAATTCTGCACTAAAAAGTTAAAATGATTTGAGGATGGTATTTTATGAACATTGAACTCCGTACCGATAAAAACATTCGCAATAGTGATCGTCTAATTACTTACGTTCGTACCGAATTAAATCAGGAATTCCAGCGCCACAGTGAGCGTATTACCCATTTCTCAGTGCATCTTAGCGATGAAAATGCCGCCAAAGGAGGCGATGACGATATTCGCTGCATGATCGAAGCACGTCCTGCCGGCTTGAAGCCAATTGTTGTGAACCATCATGGTCATAATGTTGATACTGCCATTCATGGTGCCATTGACCGTTTAAAACGCAGTCTGGAACATGTGATTGAGAAAAAAGATAACGTACGTAGCACTCCGCTAAAACTTGCGGAAGAAGATACAGGTACAGATCTAGAACAATAAATAATTCGCAGATGAAAAAGGCCCTACGGGGCTTTTTTCAATTTTAGATAAAATAAACGAATGAGAACAAAACAAATCCCGCTTTATTCGGCATAATAGTGAAAAACGAATTTAAAGTGAGCTCCATCATGTTAACTGCGCAACAACAGCTTTTTGTGCAAGCACTCGAAGAACTCAATCTGGGTCAGGTCAAACAGCTTTTGGCAGATGGACTTAACCCGAATTTTATTGATCTGGAAAAAGGCCCAGTTATTTCCATCTGGTCAGATGGCCTGTTCAAATGGTGGGAAGAAGTGTGTGAAGCTTATGAAGCGGGCAGTCCCTTAACTGCTGAAGAAAAACAGCAACGTCTGGATGTACATTTACAGATTCTGGAAGCGCTGATCCAGGCTAAAGTCAATTTGCATCTTTGGGATGCTGAAGAAGTTTATGGCCCGCTTTGGGATGCGGCCAGTGCAGCCTGTGTACCTGCAGTGCAGCGCCTATTAGAAGAAAAAGTCAATCCGAACAGCAAGGATGAAGAAGGATTAACCATTCTGTCATCGATTAGTGATTTATTCTTTGATTGTGATTTTGATGAAATTAACTGGGCAGAAGCACTGGAAGAAGAAAAACAAACCCTAGAATTATTGCGTAGTCATGGCGCAAAAATGACCAAGGAATTACATTAAATTTTAAGAAAGAGCTCCAACAAGATGAAGACAACTTTAAGAATATTGGGTTTGATGGCACTGACGGGTGTCAGTGCACAGCTTTGTGCTGCAGTTGAATTTGACCGACCAGGTGAAGGTTTGGGTACCAGTACCGTACCAGTGGGTCAGTTAGCTTGGGAACAGGGTTTACCGAGTTTCTCTTATAGCGAAGCGACTGTGGATGGAAGCAAGCTGAAACAAACCACTTTAAATGCCGACGTCTTGTTGCGTACCGGTTTGACTGATGATCTGGAATTACGTTTAGGCTGGGCTGGTCCGGCCTGGTCACAAACCAAGTTCAATGGTCAGACTGAAGAGGATGATGGTTTAGGCGATGTCAGTATTGGCCTGAAAAAAGCCATTGATCTGGATGATGAAAAACTCAGTATGGCGCTGATGGCTGAAGCTATTATTGCCACAGGTAATGCTAATTTTAGTAATGAAGAAGATATTTATAGCCTGAGCTCAGCAGTTGCTTATCAATATAATGATTTGGTGAATACTGCACTGACCATGCGTTATGAATGGCAGGATAGCAACTGGGCAATTACTGCGATTCCAGCTTTAGGCTATCAGATTACTGAGCGCTGGTCAGGTTATTCGGAACTGATTTATCGTAAAGCCGAAAGTCAGAATAATGAATATGCACTAGGGACTGGCGTCATGTATGCATTGAATGATCAGGTACAACTTGATGCCAGTGTTGGGGTAGATCTGGAAGGTCAGAATAAAGGTTACTTCTCAGGCTTGGGCGTATCATTCCTATTCTAAGCTGCTCTTATTCCGATATGACCAAAGCACTACAGTTTAAGATCGGGAGAAAAGTTTTTTCTCCAGTCTTATTGGGCACAGTGTTGCTTAGTAATATTGCTCAGGCAGAAGCGCCTTTGCTTTCGCCTGAGCAGGCTTTTCCTCTGAGTATCAGTTCAGTCACTCAGCAACAGGCTGAACTTAGCTGGGAAATTCCGCAAAACTATTATCTTTATCAGCATAAGGTAGAGCTAAAGCAGGGAAGTCAGCCGATGACCTTGCAATTACCACCCGCTGAAGATCTATATGATGAAAACTATGGTCATACCCAGGTTTATTATCAGCAATTAAAAGTTCAGATTCCGACACAGGCGGGTCAAACTTATCAGGTTAGCTGGCAAGGCTGTGCCAAAGACCGGCTTTGTTACCCACCCCAAACCATTAAATTCAAGACTGACCTATCTGGTCTGGTGCAATATGAATCTACTGGCTCGGGTAATAAACGGTTACTGGATCTAAGTAGCTCCTCCTCACAGCACAACCGAATTCTGGAAAATTCTGCTGATGATCTAGAATCAGGAAATACAGACAGTAAAATCGTTGAAGTCATTTCTACACGATCCAACAGCGACTCGGCACAAGACCAGCAATGGTCTACACGTCTGGCTGAAAGTTCGCTGGCTTATGGATTGCTGTTATTTTTCGGCTTGGGCATTTTGCTGGCATTTACGCCATGCTCTTTGCCGATGCTGCCAATTCTGACTTCATTAATTGTTCGTGATAGCAAAGGCATCAAGGCCTGGATGATTGCCCTAAGCTTTGTAAGCAGTATGGCCGCAGTCTATGCGGTATTAGGCTTGATCGCGTCTTCAGCCGGACTCAACTTTCAGCGCTGGTTACAGCAACCTGCCACCCTGATGGCATTTAGTGCATTATTTGTGGTATTTGCCCTCAACTTGTTTGGCCTGTTTGAAATTAAAATGCCACAGCGTCTGACGCAACGTCTGGACCGGGTTCAGGCGATGCAGCAAGGGGGAACTCTGGTTAGCGCTGCGATCATGGGATCTGTTTCTGCCTTGCTGGTTGGGCCTTGTATGACGGCACCATTAGCCGGTGCTTTATTATTTATTTCCCAGACTCAGAACCAGTGGCAAGGCGCAGTGCTGTTGTTTACGTTGGGTTTCGGTATGGGCACCCCGTTGCTGCTGGCCAGTATTATGGGGGCACGTATTCTACCTCGAGCCGGGCACTGGATGAATCAGGTGAAAGTGCTCTTTGCTTTCATTATGCTAGCTTTGGCCTTGTATTTTATTCGTCCGCTGATTTCAGAAGCGGCATTGCAGTGGCTGTCGCTAGGGCTGGGCTTAAGCTTTGTTGTTTATGTTCTGGCACGATTATTCTGGAAAAATACCGGACTGCGCTGGCTTTATATCATCTGTTTGGCTATCGCTGTGCCTTATATTACATATAGTCAGTATCAGCATAGTCAGCGTTTTTTTGTTGAAACTGCCCAACAACAGGCGAGTTGGCATATAGCAAAAACAGCCACTGAATTTGAACAGTTACTGGCTACAGTACCGAAAGGGCAGAAGGTCATTATTGATGTCTATGCTGATTGGTGTGTGGCCTGTCAGCCGATTGAACATAAAGTATTAAAGGCAGCTGCTGTCCAGCAGGCCTTAGCTCCTTATTTTCTGATCAAGCTTGATCTTAGTCAGTATGATGCTACGCATCAGGCTTTGCTTAACCGATGGGAAATTCTGGGACCACCGACTTATTTATTTCTCGATACTAAGCAGCAGGAGCTTCGCAGCTTACGTTTGACAGGTGCATTTAGTGAAGCAGAGTTATTGGCACAGCTACAGCGTTTAGAGCAGCTCTAGCATTCACTTTAAGGCTTTTCTGGTACACGCTTTAAAGTGAATAAAGCTGGTGAAAAGATTAGGCTGGTTGAACTTTTAGAGGTTCCAGATAAGATTTCACCTGATTCCGTCCACCGGCTTTGGCCTGATAAAGGGCCTGATCGGCTTGGCTTAAAAGTTGTTGCGGGCGTAATTCTGGTTTTGAAATAGCAATGCCAAAGCTGGCCGTCACTGGGATCAATTGTCCTTCATCACTAAAAATCTGTAGCTGCTGGATCGCGCTTCGGCAACGCTCTGCAACCTGCTGAGCTTTTTCCAGGCTGGAATTATTCAAAACCAGAATAAATTCCTCACCGCCGAACCGTCCGACGACATCACTTTCACGCAATTGCTGGTTCAGTACCGCACTAACTTGTACCAGTGTTTCATCGCCCTTGTGATGTCCATAGTAATCATTGATCTTTTTGAAATGATCCAGATCCAGCAGCACCAGGGCATAGTTAAAAGTCGCAGTACTATTTAACTGATCCAGACATTGATTAATGCTACGGCGATTAAACAGATTGGTCAGAGGATCAATCTGGCTGAGATGGTTAATTAGCTGTTCGCGATAGCGCCATTGACTGAGTAAAATCTCAAATAAAATCATGCAGACAGCAAGAATCGGCAGGATAAAATACAGCATTGATAACAGCCAGAAGCTATTATGGAAAAACTGGTCCTGAATATTAAAAAGTGGTGAATAAGGCAGTTGTTGGTTAAAGCTTAGATAGGCACAAGTTACCAGAAACAGTGAGGCCGGAATCAGCATGCTATAGACCAGTCTCCGGTGAAACAGGACTAGACCTACCGTCATCAGGCAAACATAGGCAATTGTGGCTACCGGGCTAATCACGCCTACGATATATGCATCCCGACACAGGGACACCACAAAGATGCCCACTGCCAGATAGGGAAAATATCGTTCTATCAGTGCATTGCCCTGAAATTTATAACAGGGATAAATCAGAAGAACCAGCGCCAGTAAAAATAGGCCATTCATGTGAATCTCTGAACGAACGACATCAATATGGACATGCTGCCAGTATTGCGGATGTGACAGGACAAACAGGTCCCAGCTTAGCCAGCTGATATGTATGCCACAGCCAAGTGCCAGCATCAGGATACACTTTTTCAAAATCCCCCAGTTCATCACTACTTCATCTTCGATCAGATATTTCTTGAGTCGATGATTCTGGAATTTTTGTAATACTGCTGACATTCGCTTCATACAACAGGTCTGACCTTTATTGTTATTGCTAAGTTTTTAAAAGATGGAAAAATATTGCTTTAATTATTTACAGAAATATAACATAAAATTAATTCATTGATAATCAGTAATATTTATCAAAAATTAAAAAAAAGGAGAAAAATTAAGCTGGAAATTTATTGTTCTAAATACGCAATGAAGTGTTTTATTTAAACCCATTATTTCATTATTTAAAGTTTATTAAGCTATGTCCATTCCCGAACAATGAACGGACCAGATTAAGCAATGAAAATTTTACAGATTGATTCCAGTATTTTAGGTGATGCCTCTATTTCCCGTCAGTTGACTCAAGCTATTGTGGGACAGCTTCAACAGAAACATGGTGAGGCTGTTGAGCTTGAATATCTGGACTTGGCTGCACAGCCGATTCCACATTTAACTGCCGAAATTTTGATGGGTCAAAATCTTGAGCAGGCGGCTTTAGGAGAACAGATTTTACAGCAGTACTTACAGGCGGATATCGTGGTGGTTGGGGCCGCTATGTATAACTTCGGTCTACCTTCTACCTTAAAAGCCTGGATTGACCGCATTAGTGTGGCAGGGCGTACTTTTAAATATACAGAAAATGGCCCAGTGGGTCTGGCAGGTGAAAAGAAAGTCTATATTGCCAGTAGCCGCGGTGGTGTTTATGGCGAACAAAGCCCAGTCGATTTCCAGGAAGCTTTCCTGAAAACTGTATTTAACTTTACTGGCGTAACTGATGTGCACGTAATTCGCGCTGAAGGCGTCAATATGGGTGATGTAGCGAAACAGCAGGCAATTGAAACTGCGATGGCGCAGGTAAGCCAGATCTAAAATTCGATAGAAAATGAATGAACAAAAAAAGGTCAGCAATCGCTGACCTTTTTTATGGCTTCTTTTAAATTTCTAGTCTTGATCCAGACGATGAGCAAATTCTGAAAGATCCGCTAGCGCTTGTCGGGCCTCTTCAAACCAGGCACTAAACATCTGAAAATTATGCCACATCCCGGTATATATCTTGAATTCAACCTCGACACCAGCCTGTTCCGCTTTTTCCTTGAAGCGTGTGGCATCATCCAGCAGAATTTCTTTAGATCCCACCTGTATATGCATCGGTGGCAAACCACTGAGATCGGCAAAAAATGGGGAAATTTCCGGATCGCCACGATCCATTGTACTCGGTACATAATACTGAATCCCGGTTTTCAGGGTTTCAATCGACAGTAGGGCATCATGTTTCTGATTATAGCGTAGTGATTCACTGGTCAGGGTCAGATCAAGGAAAGGGGAAAGTAGAATCAGTCCACTCACCTGTGGCAGGCCTTCCTGCTGTAATTTGAGTGCCAACGCCAACGCCAGATTAGCGCCACACGAATCTCCGGACAGAACAATGTCCTTAGCCTGAATGCCCTGATCTAATAACAGGTTATAGACATCAAACACAGCTTCCAAAGGTTCAGGATAAGCAGATTCAGGAGCCAGAGGATAATCAATATGCAGTACCTGCATCTGGGTGCGAGCGGCAATCTGGGTCATAAAGGCACGATGGGTATTTAAGGAACCGAGATAAAAAGCACCACCATGAATATGGAAAATCAGCTGGCTGGATTCCTGCTGTGGTTTGATTTCCTCGGCATGTACACCTGCCAGCCGGAGCGAACGGATTTGTACGGACTTATCTTGCGGAAAAATCTTGCACATCTGCTCCAGTGCGACCCGTAAGGAGCTTGGAGGAAGATTGAACCGACTAGGCGCGCGGATGGTCGCTTTTAAAAGACTTTCTGTAATTAATTGTTTCGTCACGGGGCTCATCTTCATCTTCTTTCCATCTTTTTCTGCTTTTATTGATTATGTAGATTATTTACCAACAATATTTACAAGGTTACACTAAATAGTCACAGGTAAAAATTGCAAAAATGTTGTGACTTTTTAATACTACATCGGTCTATCTCAGACTAGGGAAATGAAGAAAAATGAAAAAAATTACGCTAATGTTAGGACTACTCGGCTTATCTGCGCTGGCCAATGCTGCAGATCCTTTAAATGGTACCGTTTGGAAAACGATTGACGACGAAACCAAACAACCAAAGGCTATAGTAAAATTTACTGAGCAAAAAAATGGGACATTATCTGCAAGCATCCAATCGGTATTAACACCGGGTGAAGAAAATGCTTGTACAAAATGTGAAGGTCCGTATCACAATAAATCGCTGAAAGGTTTAACGATTGTGAAAGGCCTGAAAAATACAGGCGGAACCAGCTATGACAGTGGTTCGATCCTAGATCCAAAATCTGGTAAAACTTATAAGCTGAAAGGCAACCTGACAGATGGTGGCAAGAAGCTTGAGCTGCGCGGTTATATCGGCGTGTCTGCTTTAGGTCGTAACCAAACCTGGATTCGTGCCAAATAATAGATCATGACCGTTCTCTAAAAACTACCATAAAAAAGCCTGACAGAAGTCAGGCTTTTTTTATTCTTCCAGCTCATCTGGGATGATTAGTCTTTTAGCTTTTGATAAGCGGCTTCGTCAAAACCAGCGATAAAACCAGTTGCAGTCTGTAATACCGGACGTTTGATCAGGCTGGTATGAGTAGTTAAGGCGGTAATCAGATTATCTTCACTGGCAAGCGCATTTTCCTGTTCTTCTGCAGTGAGTTTACGCCAGGTAGTACCTTTCTTGTTCAGTACCACATCGTGGCCTAAAGCATCTAGCCAGGTTTTAACAGTATCCGCGTCAATTCCCTGTTTTTTATAATCATGAAATTCGTAAGCCAATCCCAGTTCATCAAGTAAATCAAAAGCTTTTTTCATCGAATTGCAGTTTTTAATGCCATAAATCTTGAGCATGCTCGCTGTATCCCAAACAGTTTATTTATTGATGGCTTAGCTTAGCTGAATTTATGCCGATCGCCTATGTGCTTCCAAGAAGCTTGTTTTTAAGCAATATTTAAAAGACATGTCATTCGATTGACATCGTTTAAGAGCAGAATGGGTATTAAAAAGTAAATGGTAAAGTTTAAGAATAAGAAAAAAATGAAGGTACTGAAATGAGAAAACCCGCATCTAATCATCCTGATTATGCGGGTCTCAATACAACGTCCGTTGTCACATCCATGAAAAACAAGCTAAATCTGATAGTTTGTTTTATTTTCTTCCTACGGCGTCCTGTCCTTATAGTGTCATCCTGACATATCCCTGTGCCGTGTGAGTATCATGCGCTGTTAGGGTCTGAAGATAAACCTGAAAATACGTCATGTAGTGTAGGTAATAAACCTTAATTGAGTGAACGAATGTTCACTCAATCTTTCGGTCAGTTTTAGATTTTATAGTCAATAATCACGGGTGCATGGTCACTAAACCATTCATCTTTATAGACCCAGGCATTTACAGTACGGTCTTTCCAGTCCGGTGAGCAGGCCTGATAGTCAATCCGCCAGCCCACGTTCTTGGCGCGGGCTTGACCACGATTCGACCACCAGGAATATAGCTCGGCTTCTTTACGGACTTCGCGGAACGTATCGACATAACCCAGTTCATCATAGATATGATCCAACCATGCACGTTCATGCGGCAAGCAGCCCGATGCTTTCTGGTTACCAGACCAGTTTTTAATATCGATACGTTTATGCACGATATTGTAATCACCACAGACAATGATGGATTTGTCTTCATCGCGCCATTGTTTCAGGATCTTTTTATACTCTTCCAGAAAGTGATCTTTACGTGCCTGCGCTTCATCGCCCGAAGAACCTGAAGGTAAATACAGCGAACAGATATGCGCTGTTTTTTCCAGACCCAAGTCAAATTCTGCCGAGATAAAGCGACCTTGAGAATCGGCCAGTTCAAAACCCAAACCATCGGTAATCGAAACGAAAGGCAGACGGCTGTAAATCGCTGTACCCGCGTAACCTGGACGCTCGGCAGGGAACAGGTGGGTATACCAGCCTTCAGGCTTAAATTTATCAGTCCACTGCGCATGGGTAATCCGGCTTTCCTGCATGCAGATCACATCGGCATCAGACTGTTCGATCCACTCTAGCAAGCCCTTGCTGACAGAGGAACGTAAACCGTTGACATTAATTGAAACGACACGAAGAATTTTTTGATCACCTGGATAGCTACTCTTTGGTATCATGCGCAAGTCTTACCCTTAATTAATGGATTTAGGAGCACCTCATGTCAACGCCAGCTCAGTTTAACCCGCAAGCTTTTATCGAACTCGCATTATCACGTGGTGTGCTTAAATTTGGTGAGTTTACTTTAAAATCAGGACGTGTGAGTCCTTATTTTTTTAATGCTGGCTTGCTCAATGATGGTGAAGCCTTGTCACTACTGGCTTCTGGCTATGCTGCAAAATTAACTGAATGTGACAATGTTGAAGTGATTTTTGGACCAGCATACAAAGGCATTCCTTTTGTAGCAGCTACAGCAGTGGCACTATCGCAAAATCATGGCGTCAGCGTGCCATGGGGCTTTAACCGTAAAGAAGCCAAAGATCACGGTGAAGGTGGTGTGCTGGTCGGTGCTTCAGTGGAAGGGAAAAAAGTCTGGATCATTGATGATGTGATTACAGCCGGTACTGCGATTCGTGAAGTGGTCACTATCCTGAAAAGTGCCGGTGCGCAAATTGCTGGTGTACTGGTTGCTCTTGACCGTCAGGAAAAAGGCCAAGGTGAATTATCTGCTATTCAGGAAGTACAAAAAGAGCTGGAAATTCCAGTACATGCACTGATTACTATGAAAGATTTAATGAATTACCTAGATGCAAAAGGCGATAGCGAAGCATTGGCGAAAATGGAAGCTTATCGTGTGAAATACGGAATCTAAAATCCAATTCACCACATGAAGATGTATAAGCCCTAGTAATCTAGGGCTTTACTTTTTATGGGAAGAGAAGTTCTGTTCAGGCGACTGTATTTAAAAGAAATATAAATAATAAGATAGAAATTTTGATCTAAATAAACCTTGAATTCGATAAATTATATTATCTTCTTCAAAATTAAATTCTATCTAAATATTCTTCTCAATATATAAATCTTGATCAAAATTATTTTATCTAAAAAGAACAATATTTTTAAAAGAAACTCATTAAAGAATGAATTACCCCCCCCATAAAGTCCCTTTACAAATAAAATGAATAAGGTAGTTATGGTCATTGTTTACAAATTGTAATCTGCCTATATTAAAATAAACATTACGTAATTAATTATAAGAATTTCATAATTTTAATTGATTTAAAATAAGAGTACTAGGAATGGATTACTGGAACAGTGTTTTATTTATATCGATTATAACGGTGGTAGGTTTAGCCATTATTGTCATGCTGGTGGGCTGCAAGATGTGGAAAAACCTGGTGGTGACTTTACTGATCTCGACAACGATTGGCTTTCTGATTATATGTACTATTAACTTTATCTTTGGGGAAAATCTGAATTTGCCCTGGATTCCTGATCAGAGCTGGCATCATAAGATCACTTTGGAAATTGCTCTGATGAGCTTACTGATTGGCGGGGTCAGTACCTTTATTATTATGCTGGGAACCATGATTTCGAAAAATAATCGTTAAATCATAAAATTAGATGTATTTAGTTGAAAGATAATGCATTTATAAGCAAGGTATTATTATTTTTATTCAGGTTTTAATCAATTTTCTAAACGAGATAAAATACTCAGGGTGAGTATATATACTGATTTGATTTAGAAGATATTAATCCTCGTGTATTTCACATTTTTTGCAGTCCAATAAGACGCCCAGTTTTTCTTTACGGCCTTGTTCGGTCATGACCCAAGGACGGTTTTGCCAAGGTGGATCATGCCGCACATGCTGACCATGACCACAGGCCAGTTCAGCGACCCAATGATTTTCTTCATCCAGATGAAAGCCGACAATTGCCTGCTGCATGATAAATGCTCTTGTTGATTAAAGTATTTAAGCATTTATACAAAATTAGTCATGCAAAATCACCATAAACAAAAGAAACTGCACAGGCTATACTCCTTGCTAATGTATTTTTAAGAAAGAGCACAGAGACATGCGCGTACTTGTTGTGATGGATCCCATCGAAAATGTAAACCTGAAAAAAGATTCAACCATGGCCATGTTATGGGCAGCTGCACGCCGTGGACATGAACTGGGTTATGCATTACAGCAAGATTTATATATCGACCAAGGTAAGGCCTTTGGTCTGATCTCGCCTTTGCAGGTATTTGAAGACTATAACCATTACTACGAACTGGGTGAAAAGAAAAAAGAATCGATTGCGGCTTATGATGTGGTGCTGATGCGTAAAGATCCGCCATTCGACATGAACTTTGTCTATACCACTTATATTCTGGAACAGGCAGAACGTGAAGGAGCATGGATTATCAACAAACCGCAAAGCCTGCGTGACTGCAATGAAAAGCTGTTTGCTACTCAGTTCCCGCACCTGCAAGTTCCGACTTTGGTAACGTCGCAACAAAGCCTGCTCCGTGAATTTTTAAAAGAGCATGTTGATGTGATTGTAAAACCATTGGATGGTATGGGCGGCACCGGAATTTTCCGTCTCTATCAGGATGGTATCAATATTGGCTCAACCATTGAGATTCTGACCAACAATGGTAACCAGCCGATTATGGCACAGCGTTATATTCCTGAAATTGTAGAAGGGGATAAGCGTATCCTGATGATCAATGGCGAACCAGTACCGTATTGTCTGGCCCGTATTCCGCAAAATGGTGAAGTGCGTGGCAATCTGGCAGCAGGTGGTTTAGGTCAAGCACGTCCATTAACTGAGAATGATAGAGCCATTGCAGCGCAAGTGGGGCCTTATCTCAGAGAAAAAGGTTTGGTATTTGTCGGTCTGGATGTGATTGGCAATTATGTCACTGAAATTAACGTCACCAGTCCAACCTGTATCCGTGAAATTGATACTCAGTTTGGTACCTCCATTGCAGATGACCTGTTTGATGTACTGGAAGCCGGTCTGGGTCAAGCCTAAGCTTTCAATAATAAAAAAGAGCCTCGTCTGAGGCTCTTTTTATTGGCCATAATGCTTGAATAAAAGCAGGGTCATTAAGATTCCTAATATAGAGAGGCTGGCGGTAACTGCCGCGATATAAGCCCAATTCTGTGTAGTCGAAACCAGTGCTGCGCTCAAAGGCGGCACAAAAAATTGAGCACAGGCTGAAAGCTGTAAAACCAGACCCACACTGGCTGCTGCGGCATTGGCACGCGGGGCATGCTGCAAAGTAATGGCAAAAACAGTGGTCGGGATAATTCCACCAATCAGTGAAAACAGTACAGCACTTATAAACTGTAAGTCGAACATGAGCCATGAACTGGCTGCAAAAGCCAGAAAGCTGCTGCACAGCATGGCTGTAAATCCGGTACTGAATAGCGTCTTGGGTTTCCAGCCACGTTGTAACAACATACCTGCACCAAAAGTGCCGCCCAGATTGGCAAGTACCACGATTGAAACCAGAACGCCTGCAACTTTTAAATCAATACCATGTTCGACATACATGCTGGGCAGGAACCCGGTCACGGTAATCCACTGACTGGTATAACAGGCAAAAATAATAGCTAAACACAGAATGGGTGGATGGGTAAGGGTAACTTTGACAATCTGCCAGAATGAAGTATTTGACGGTACTGGTTGAGGAATTGTGTTAGATGCAAATGCCATTGAATCTATTCGCAGGTATCGTTTAATGATGCCTGCAATAATCAAGCATAGACTGCCGAGAATAGCCCAAATATTCTGCCAGTTCAGGTATTCGAGTAAAACAGGAATACTAAAAACAGCAAGACTGACACCGACACCCATATAGGAACTCCAGAGTCCCATTTTAAAATTCAGTGTTTCAGGCCGACTGATCCGTTTTAAAATTGCAGGCGCGCACAAGGAAATAGTTAAAAATCCAATCCCTTCGGTAAAGCGGAAGAAATATAAGGCTGTGGCATGCTGAATCCAAAGGCCAGCGATACTGCTCAGTCCTAAAATGATTAACGCCAAAATCATGCAGCGCTTTAAACCCACTTTTTCCGAAAAAGCACCAATACAAAGGGCGAATAGCATCCCGGCCCCTTGTACTAAAGATAGGGAAAACCCGGCTTGCGTAAAACTTAAGCCTAAATCCTGTTGCAGAATAGGAATAATAGCAGACAGTTTGCCGACATGCATGGCCGCCAGATAACCGGCTAAAATAATCCATAGATCACGAATTGATATTTTTGACATCTATAATGCTTGAGTCCAGTTAAGGAATAGGCGGATCAATTTAAAAAAATTTATATAGATATAGGGATAACATAAAATTTTATTCAGATTTATATGATTTAGGCATAAGTTAATAGGATGAATTAAATGGAAAAATAGCAGTAATTAGTGAAAAATGTATAGATTTAGGAAATGACTATAAAAAGATTAAATGAAAAATATTTAAAAATTATGCTTATATTTCACTTAAGTCTAAGGAAAAATGCAGACCTTATAATAAAACTAGTTTAAACTTCAAATTAGTATGAAAAAAACAATGAAACGCTTGTTGAAATAAGGTAAATAAACTTTCAAGGGCAAGCGTTTGTGATTACAATTGATGGCTTAAATTAGACCTCCTGTTTCATTTTTTAATTGAAGAATTAGACCGTGACCGACGCTCAGCAAAAACAGCCTAAACATGTCATGATGATGGCCGCAGGTACGGGTGGACATGTGTTTCCAGCGTTAGCCGTTGCAAAAGATCTACAACAACAAGGAATTGAAGTGTCCTGGTTGGCAACACCAGCGGGCATGGAAAACCGATTATTAAAAAACCATAATATTCCAATTTATCAAATCGATATTCAAGGTGTGCGTGGCAATGGTTTTGTGCGTAAAGTCTTGGCCCCGTTTAAAATTTTAAAAGCCACTCTTAGTGCTATGAAGCATATGAAACAGCTCAAAGTCGAAGCTGTTGCAGGCTTTGGCGGTTATGTGGCAGGACCGGGTGGTCTGGCAGCGCGGATCCTAGGTATTCCTGTAATTATTCACGAGCAAAATGCAGTCGCGGGTTTTACCAATACCCAGTTGTCACGGGTCGCTAAAACGGTATGTCAGGCTTTTCCTGATACTTTCCCGGCACAAGATAAAGTAGTAACCACCGGTAATCCGGTACGTAAAGAAATTACAGAAATTTTAAATCCGTCCTGGCGTTATCAGGAGCGGGAAAAAGCTGGCCAGCCGCTACGAATTCTGATTGTTGGTGGTTCACTTGGGGCACAAGCCTTAAATGAACGTGTGCCGGAAGCCTTGAAACAGTTGAATGTGCCGTTAAATGTCTATCATCAGTGTGGTCAAAATCATGCTGAAGCAACGCGCGCACGTTATGCAGACAAACCCGCCTCCTTGCAGGTTGAAGTTCAGCCGTTTATTGAAGATATGGCCCAAGCTTATAGCGACGCCGATCTGGTCATTTGCCGTGCCGGTGCACTGACAGTTACTGAAATTGCAACTGCTGGTGTAGCTGCGATTTTTGTACCGCTACCAAGTGCGGTTGATGATCACCAAACTGCGAATGCCAAATTCCTGGCCAATCAGCAGGCAGCCAAAATCTGCCCGCAGGCTACTTTGACGCCAGACAGTTTAAAAACCTTATTAGAGCCGATGCTTGACCGTCAGGTATTGATGGAAATGGCGATCAAAGCACGCCGTCAGGCTCAACCCGATGCGACCCAGCATGTGGTCCGTTTAATTCAAGAATTGTAATCCGAGTAAATTATGTCTCCAGTAACCCCAGCAGACCAAGCAAAGAAATTAATTAAAGTCCCGGAAATGCGCCGGATCAAGCATATCCATTTTGTAGGGATTGGTGGTGCAGGGATGTGCGGGATCGCGGAAGTACTGAAAAACCAGGGGTATAAAGTTTCTGGTTCAGACATCAAGGCCTCTAAAACTACGGCTCAATTAGAAGAAAATGGTATCAAGGTCTATATCGGCCATGCAGCCAGCAATATTAAGGGTGCCAATGTCATCGTGGTATCTACCGCGATTGATAAGGAAAACCCGGAAATCAAGGCGGCTCTTGAAACCCGTACACCGGTAGTCCGCCGTGCAGAAATGCTGGGTGAGCTGATGCGTTACCGTCACGGGATCGCGGTTGCAGGCACTCACGGTAAAACCACAACCACCAGCCTGATCACCTGTATGCTGGCAGAAGAAAATCTGGATCCAACTTATGTGATCGGCGGTTTGCTAAACCGTACCGGTGTGAATGCCGCTTTGGGTGCAAGTCGTTATATCGTGGCAGAAGCCGATGAATCAGATGCCTCATTCCTGTATCTAGAACCAATGGCTGCCGTGGTGACCAATATCGATGCTGACCATATGGATACTTATGGCGGTAGCTTCGATGTTTTAAAAGATACCTTTATCCAGTTTCTGCAAAAACTGCCATTCTATGGTTTAGCGGTTGTGTGTGGTGACGATGCCAATATCCGTGAAATCATGCCACGTATTGGTCGTCCATTACTGACTTATGGTTTTAATGAAGATAATGACATTCGTGCCGTCGATGTCGTACAGGAAGGTATGCGCAGCCACTTTACCGTATTACGTAAAGATCGTGAGCCGCTACGCGTGACTGTGAATCAGCCGGGTCTGCACAATGTACTCAATGCCTTGGCTGCAATTGGGATTGCAACGGATGAAGGCGTATCCGATGCAGCTATTTGCCGTGCACTGGAAGGCTTCAGTGGTGTAGGTCGTCGCTTCCAAGTACAAGGTCAATTCGAACTTGAAGGCGGCGATGTGAAACTGGTCGATGACTATGGTCACCATCCAAAAGAAGTAGAAGCCACTATTAAAGCGGCTCGTGCCAGCCATCCAGATCGCCGTCTGGTGATGATGTTCCAGCCGCACCGTTTCAGCCGTACCCGTGACTGTTTTGATGACTTCGTAGAAGTGCTTTCACAAGTTGATCAGCTGCTCTTACTTGAAGTGTATCCGGCAGGGGAAAAGCCAATTGTAGGTGCGGATAGCCGCGCATTGGCACGTAGTATCCGTTTACGTGGGGAAGTTGAACCAATCCTGATTGATCCGGTTGAGGGGAACCTGAGCCAGGTGATGAAAAAGGTATTGCAAGCAAATGACTTGTTATTAACCCAAGGCGCAGGTAATGTTGGAGCAATCTCAATCGAACTTGCTCAAAATCATTTATATGTAAAGTAAAATAGTCATGTTATGACTGATTGAACAGATTCAAAAAGTTTAAGGATATAAACGTGTCAAATGCTTCAAAATTCGGAAAAGTTGCCGTATTGCTGGGTGGTAAATCTGCAGAGCGTGAGGTTTCGCTAGATAGTGGAACCGCCGTACTTGAGGCATTAATGCGTTCTGGGGTCAATGCAGAAGCGTTTGATCCACAAGAGCGTAGTGTTACCGAGTTGGTAAATTATGATCGTGCGTTTGTGGTATTGCATGGTCGTGGCGGTGAAGACGGTCAGATTCAGGGTGCGCTGGAATGGTTGAATATTCCATATACCGGTACAGGCGTACAGGGTTCTGCCATTGGTATGGATAAAGTCAAAACCAAACAGGTTTGGCAGGGTTCAGAATTACCTACTGCGCCATATCGTATCGTGACCAAGAACTCGAATGCGCAAGAAATTGTATCTACTCTAGATTTGCCGCTGATCATTAAGCCTGTACACGAAGGTTCGAGTATTGGCATGAGTAAAGTTGAAAAAGTAGAAGACTTTGCTGATGCGATTGCCAAAGCCACTGAACATGATGCCGTGGTTATGGCAGAGAAATGGATCACAGGCCGTGAATTTACCATTGTAATTCTGAATGGTCAGGCCCTACCTGTCATTCGTCTGCAACCGCCAGAAGATGTGGCTTTCTATGACTATGAAGCTAAATATCAGCGTAATGATGTGGAATATGGCATTCCATGTGGCTTGAGCGAGTCTGAAGAGAAAGAATTGCAAGCTTTGGCTCTACGTGCCTTCCAGGCAGTGGGTGCAAGTGGCTGGGGCCGTATTGATGCAATGCAGGATGAACAGGGTAATTTCTGGTTGCTGGAAGTGAATACAGTTCCGGGGATGACCAGTCACTCTCTGGTACCAAAAGCGGCAGCAGCCGTCGGCTATAGTTTTGATGCGCTCTGTGTAGCGATTCTGGAACAAACATTAAACGGTGCGGCACACTAAGTTATGGCTCAACTCCCAGCAACCATGCGCCGTAAACGTGCTGCGATTACCTCAATTCACGACAAGCCGCCGACACGCAAAGAGAAACTAACCAACCTGGGTGGTTGGGCCTTGTTGTGTGTCGCGCTGGTGGTGCTGGCTTTTGGGATTTTTGGCCTGTACAAGGTGATGACTGATGCTCAGGTAGCAGAGCTGAAAGTGGCAGGAACGCGTTCAGCAGCTGAAGAGCGCCAGGTCATGCAGTACGTTTCACCGATTGTGACTGAAAACTATTTTACTTCGGACCTGGAATCGATTCGTGACCGTGCACTGGAATTGTCTTGGGTGGATCGTGTCGTGGTATCTCGTGCCTGGCCAGACAAAATTCATGTCCGGGTAATGCCGCATCATGCCATTGCACGTTGGGGAACAGGGCGTTTACTAAGTGACAGTGGTGTGATTTTTACGGAAGTCACACCCAAGAATTATCAGGCATTACCGTTACTACATGGGCCGGCGAGCCATGCAGAAACCATGATGCGACGTTATAATGAAATCAATCAGTTATTTTTACCACAAGGTATTCGTTTAAAAGAATTATATTTAACTGAACGAATGACCTGGTTTATGCAGTTTGATTCAGGTTTGCGTGTGATTGTCGATAAAGACCAAACCATGAGCAAGTTGCAACGTTTGAGTCATCTGTCCTATAGCGAACTAAAACCGGTATGGTCGAAAATTTCAGCGATCGACCTGCGTTATCGCAATGGATTGGCGATTCAATGGAAAAATTCAATTCCGCCTAAAATTGTAAATGGTCAATTTATTGTAACCATTAATGACACGGGCGTTGAGAATAATGTAACAGTAAAGCCATAATGACCGGCTTTAAAAACTAGAGGCCTTATAAAGCCATAAATCTAACAAACACGTAATGGTAGTAGTTAATAATGAGTGAAGCTGTTCCCTCGGTTGTGGCGATTGACATTGGGACACACAAAGTTTCAGTTTTGATTGGTAAGGTACACGCGCCAGACAATATCCAAGTGATTGGGATGGCGACCGCTCGTAACCGAGGCATGAATAAAGGAAAAATTGTCAGTCTCGATAAAGTCATTACCGCCATTAAAAACGCCGTACAAGAAGCGGAAGATATGGCTGAATGTCGTGTGCATTCTGCGTGGATTTCGATCCCAAGTGCTGAATTAAAAAGCTTTTATGCCTCGGGTCGTACCACCATTGATAATAGTGAACATTCAATTACGACCAGTGAAGTGGTGCGGGCACTTGAGCTGGCCAAAGCCAGTCATGTCACCTCAGATCATTATCTGGTGAGTGCGGTGCCTTTGGGCTTCGAGCTGGATGATGCACCTGAGTGGGTACTCAACCCGATCCGTATGTCGGCACATAGCATGACCGGGCATTATCATTTGATGATGTTACCGATCAGCACCATGCAGAATATTGACCGCGCTTTAAAAGGGGCCAATATCGGTGTGGAGAAAATGGTGGTGTCCTGTCTGGCTACTGCTGAAGCCAGCCTGCTGAAAGATGAAAAAGAATATGGCGTGTGTCTGGTAGATATCGGTGCGGGAACCACCAATATTGCTGTTTATTTGGATGGCCGTTTGGCGTTAACCCATACTATTCAGCGTGGCGGTGAACATGTGACCCGTGATATTGCAGCAGTTTTACAGACCACGACAGAAGAAGCAGAACGTCTGAAATTGCTCTATGGCTGTGTTGACCTGAAAGTTGTTAAACCAGAGCATATGATTCAGTTCCAGGGCATTGATGGACCACAAACCATTAGCCGGATTGAACTGACTGAAATTATCATGGCGCGTTATGAAGAAATCATGGGTCTGGTGCGTGATGAACTGGTGAACCATGGCGCGATGCAGGGACTGTATCATGGTGTGGTGCTGACTGGTGATGCCAGTCAGATTGAAGGTATGGTCAGCTTTGTACGCCGTACCTTGGGTGTATCTGCACATCTGGGCAATCCGCCGGTACAGGTCTATGCGGATGAACAGCACCAGGCGGCTTTACGTCGTTCCCAGTACGCAACAGTGGCTGGTTTGCTGATGTTTAGCCAGAGTGATACCCAGGAAACCCTCGTTGAAACCGAAGACGGGGACAAGTTATCGGTGACACAGCGCATTAAACGGGCATGGTCAGGTTTTAACGAAACGTTAAAAGCGATCTTTTAAGCGATTTTTATTGTGAATATTGTTGGGAAGTTGTAGTTAATCGGGCTTGTACTTGACAAGTGCCTGCTTGAGCAGCATTCTTAAAAACAATTTTTATCAAGATTAAGGCAGTATACGGGCTTAGTGACTGCCAATTATGAATTAGGAATTTTATAGGTCATGGCCTCATTTGAATTTTTCGAAGAAGATCATAGCGATAGCAATGGTCAAGCCCGTTTCACTGTATTTGGTGTAGGTGGTGCGGGTGGTAATGCTGTACAGCATATGTTGCAGTCCGATATCCAGGGCGTAAAGTTCGTCTGTGCCAATACAGACAAACAGGCACTGGATCGCATGGAAGCCGAATTTAAAATTCAGCTGGGTGAGCAAAGTACACGTGGTCTGGGTGCTGGAGCAAATCCACAGGTCGGTCAAGCGGCAGCAGAAGAAAGCCGTGAACTGATCCGCCAGCAGCTTGAAGGTACCGATATGGTATTCGTTACTGCCGGTATGGGTGGTGGTACAGGTACTGGTGCTGCGCCAGTCGTTGCTGAAATTGCTAAAGAAATGGGTATCCTCACTGTTGGTGTCGTAACTACACCATTCAACTTTGAAGGTAAACGCCGTCTGCAATCTGCCGAGAAGGGGATTGAAGCGTTAGAACAGCACGTAGATTCTCTGATCATCATTCCAAACCAGCGTCTATTGAAAGTCTTCCGTGATATTTCAATGAAGGATGCATATAAAAAAGCGGATGATGTACTGTTGAATGCGGTACGTAGTATCTTTGACCTGGTGGTACGTCCTGGTCACATTAACCTTGACTTCGCCGATCTGAAAACTGCAATGAGTACACGTGGTTATGCTATGATGGGTGTAGGCTTGGGTCGTGGTGAAAACCGTGCACGTCAGGCAGCAGAACAGGCGATTCGCAGCCCATTACTGGATAACGTCACCATCATGAATGCCAAAGGTATTCTGATTAACGTGACGGGTGGTGATGACGTAACCTTCGGTGAAATCGAAGAAATTACTGATGTTGTAAACCAGATCGTGGATCTGGACGAAGGTCAGGTCTTCTACGGCACAGTATTTGACCCTGATGCTCGTGATGAAATCAGTGTAACGGTGATTGCGACTGGTTTGACTCGCCATGCTGCAGATTCGGTTGAGCCAACTAAACGCGCGAATGTACAGGCAGTACGTCCATCATCATCACAGGCAGTAGTTGAAGATGATGATGTACCGGCAATTCAGCGTCAGCAAAATGAAGCAGGTGCAGCAGCTAATCCTGCCGCTTCAGTTTCTAGTCCGCGTCCAACGCCAATGAGCATCCAAGATTATCTTAAAAATCAACAGCGCAAATAATATGTAACAGCATGTGTTTACGATGATTGCACAGAAAAGGTGGCTTTAGAGCCACCTTTTGTTTTTTATCAATGGCCAAATATGCTAACGTATAGCGGTTTTATTGGTGAACAGATGATAAAAAGCATGTTGAAACAACGTACCCTGCAACGTATCGTGAAAGCGAGCGGAATCGGTCTTCATAGTGGGCAGAAGGTTATGATTAACTTTGTACCACACCACGCCGATGGGGGCATTGTGTTTCGTCGTATTGATCTGGATCCACCTGTCGATATTCCTGCAGATGCCTTATTGATCCAGGAAGCCTTCATGTGTTCGAACCTGGTTCAGTCAAATGCCAAAGTGGGTACGATTGAGCATGTGATGAGCGCCATTGCAGGATTAGGTATCGATAACCTGATTATTGAAGTGTCAGCTTCAGAAGTTCCCATTATGGATGGCAGTGCCGGACCTTTCATTTATCTGCTCATGCAGGGCGGCTTGCAAGAACTAGATGCACCAAAGAAATTTATTAAAATTATTAAACCTGTTGAAGCCCTGATCGATGATAAACGGGCGATTTTTAGCCCACATGACGGCTTTCAGTTAAATTTCACTATTGATTTTGATCATCCTGCCTTCAAAAAAGAACATCAATCTGCCAGCATCGATTTTTCTACAGAAACCTTTGTTTATGAAGTCAGTGAAGCGCGTACATTCGGCTTTATGAAAGACCTTGACTACTTGAAAGCCAATAATCTGGCTTTGGGTGCAAGCTTGGAAAATGCGATCGGTGTAGATGAAACCGGCGTGGTCAATGAAGAAGGTTTGCGTTTCTCGGATGAGTTTGTACGTCACAAAATTCTAGATGCAGTTGGTGATTTATACCTGCTAGGCCACCAGATTATTGCCAAATTTGATGGTTACAAATCAGGGCATGCTTTGAATAATCAACTATTGCGTAACGTGAAAAGTGACCCAAGCAGCTATGAAATTGTAACATTTGATGACGTAACTCAATGTCCAATTAGTTATGTAACTGTGACATAAGTCCTTGTCTTTGTGTCTTTGTGTTATAACTTAGCTGCATCTAATGTGACACCTGTCACATAAAAACAACATTGGAATTTATTACATCTCATTGCAATGTTACTTTTTATTGCTTGCCAAACGTAGTAAAGCTTGGCTAAGCTTAGGGTCGCTTATAAAGTCAGCAGCACCGCGAAGTAATTCCTGTGTTTCTGGACTCAAGGCTCTTTCAGATTTTTCTGGAACCGGTTGAACAGGGGATGGATTCCTTAAGCAAACCTGGATTTTAGTGAGATCTTTTAATTCGTTTATTTGAGAGAGTTGTGAGATGTATTGCTTTTGAAGATAGGCCAATTGAGAAATCATGGCTTGGTTTTCACCAGTAATCGTTAACACACCATTTTGATAGCAGGCAACTTGCCATTGTTCGGGTTGAGGCAATAGCGGTTGTACGAGTTTCGTAAGCTTCTGCCATGCAGAAACTTGTGATGAGAGAAACGAAAAGTTTCCTGTTTTTATCTGTTTTCTTGTTTTTTGAAAGACGTTGACAGGTTCCGACATACATAATTCCTACATGTTTATGTCTTAATCTTATGCGCTTCTTAAAGTGGATATCAAGGAAGAGATCTTCAAGAAACTCGATTAGCAGTTTAGAGAGGTTTTTTATGCATATGCCTATGCGACGTATCCTATTGGCATTTTCTATTTCGGTTTCAGCTGCTTCAGTAGCTTTTGCAGATTTAGTGGATCTGAATCAACAAGATGCTACACCTGACCGTCTTGAGCAGTTAACACGTACTTTATCGCAGGGTTCTTATACCCATCCTGAAGATATTGATATTCCCGCACAAACTAAATTAAATGTTCAGCTACGTGAAAAACCGGTTGAACTGAATAATCAGACCATTGCTCAAAAATATGGCAATTCTTCATCCAGTAAAGTTGCATCTTCAAATAATCCTTATTCGTGGTTAGTGGCTCATCCATTACCCGACATGAAACGTGTCAGCTCAAATTTTGGCGGCCGTACCATGGGTGGTCGTGCTGAAAATCACTCAGGTCTAGATCTGGCTGCTACAAGCGGTACACCGATCTATGCAACTGGTCCTGGTATCGTAACCAAATCGGGTTGGGGTACAGGTTATGGTCAGTATGTCGAAATTAACCATGGTAATGGATACCTTACTCGTTATGCCCATGCTTCACACTTGATTGCACGTGTGGGAGATCAGGTGCAAGCCGGTGATCATATTGCGAATGTAGGTTGTACAGGTCGTTGTACTGGTCCTCATCTACACTATGAAGTAGTAAAAGACGGTCAACGTAAAAATCCTTCAACTTATTTAGCAATGTTGCCTTAAGCGTAGCTTTGCTCAAAATAACTGAAATACTTTAATACGTCTGATACTTGATACTCATAAAAAATCAATCAAACCGCTTTTAAGGCAATTAGACTGAACATTTCTTCCAGGGAGTAGAGAAGGAGTTCGGTCTAATTGCTTTTAGATATTATATTATCACCGAGAATTATAACTGTCGTATAAAAAATCGCCATTATTGACTTCTTTTTGTTACTTTGTGTAAGAAAGTGTCAATGGATATTTAGATAATAAATAGTACTCCAGAACCGCATTCAGCCAGAGCCATACCTGCATAAGCCGTAAATATGATACATATAAGTGATCAATTTGGCTTTCAGGAACTGTAGATTATGGCGTTTTATGGAGATACCGACGCTCAAGAAACCCAAGAATGGCAAGACGCTTTTGACTCCGTTTTGCAGCACATGGGAACCGAGCGCGCCGCCTTTTTACTTGAAAAACTTTATCAACGCGCAATTGCCAAACATGTTCCTATTCAGCGTTTAAATACTCCCTACTTAAACACTATTTCTGTAGAAGAACAACCTGCGATGCCGGGCGACCAGGACATGGAGCGCCGTATTCGCGCGCTGATCCGCTGGAATGCTTTGGCAATGGTGCTTCGCGCAAATAAAACCGGTGATGACTTAGGTGGTCACTTGGCCAGCTTTGCTTCATCTGCCACTTTATACGATGTGGGTTTTAACCATTTCTTCCGTGCCAATAATGACAGCTTCGGTGGCGACCTGATCTACTATCAAGGTCACTGTGCCCCGGGGATTTATGCCCGCTCATTTCTAGAAGGCCGCTTAACTGAAGAGCATCTGAATAATTTCCGTCGTGAAGTCGGCGGCAAAGGTCTGCCTTCTTATCCTCATCCTTACTTGATGCCAGACTACTGGCAGTTCCCGACGGTATCGATGGGCCTGGGTCCAATCATGTCGATCTATCAGGCGCATATTCAAAAGTATCTGATGAACCGTGGCCTGATTAAGGAAGAAGACCGTAAAGTCTGGGCTTATCTGGGCGATGGCGAAATGGATGAGCCGGAAAGCTTAGGCGCGATTTCACTGGCGGGTCGTGAGAAGCTGGACAACCTGATCTGGGTGGTGAACTGTAACTTGCAGCGTCTGGATGGCCCGGTACGTGGTAATGGCAAGATCATTCAGGAACTTGAATCATTGTTCCGTGGTGCTGGCTGGCGCGTGATTAAAGTTGTCTGGGGTCGTCATTGGGATCCGCTACTGGATAAAGACAAATCTGGTGCACTCAAAGCGATTATGGAAGAAGCAGTAGATGGTGATTATCAGCGCTATCAGGTGAAAGGTGGTGCTTATGCACGCGCACATTTCTTTGGTAAATATCCAGAAGCAGAAGCTTTGGTCAAAGACCTGAGCGATGAAGATATCGATAATCTGAACCGTGGTGGTCATGACCCGTACAAAGTCTTTGCTGCCTATGCAGAAGCGACCAAGGCCAAAGGTCAACCAACGGTCATTCTGGCGAAAACCGTAAAAGGTTATGGTCTGTCTGATGAAATTGAAGCGGTGAACAAGACGCACCAAATCAAGAAAATGCAGCTGGAATCATTGAAATATGTACGTAACCGTTTCAACTTGCCATTTACTGATGAACAACTGGAAGAAATTCCATTCTACCGCCCAAGTGAAAATTCGCCTGAAATTAAATATATGAAGGCACGCCGTGAGGCACTGGGTGGTTATCTGCCAGCACGTCGCAAAGAAAGCGAATCTTTACCGATTCCTGAACTTTCTGTATTTGATGCTGTGCTTAAAGGTTCAAACGGTAAAGAACAGTCCACCACCATGGTCATGGTCCGTCTCATCTCTGCCTTATTAAAAGAGAAAGCAATCAAGGACCGTGTGGTACCGATCGTGCCAGATGAAGCGCGTACCTTTGGTCTGGAAGGGATGTTCCGTCAATTGGGGATCTATGCAGCGCATGGTCAACAATATACCCCTGAAGATCAGGAACAGTTGATGCATTACCGTGAAGCCAAAGACGGTCATATGTTACAGGAAGGGATTAACGAAGCCGGTGCAATGAGTGCATGGGCAGCCTTGGCGACCAGTTATTCAACCAATAACCTGCCAATGATCCCGATGTACATGTACTACTCAATGTTCGGCTTCCAGCGTATCGGCGATATTGCCTGGGCAGCAGGTGATGCACAGGCGCAAGGTTTCTTGCTGGGTGCAACCGCTGGCCGTACTACCTTAAATGGTGAGGGCTTGCAGCATCAGGATGGTCATTCGCATATTCTGGCCAACACCATTCCAAACTGTGTCTCTTATGACCCATGCTTTGGCTATGAGCTTGCCGTGATCGTGCATGATGGTCTGCAACGTATGTATGTGAATCAGGAACGTGTGTTCTATTACCTGACCCTGATGAACGAAAACTACGAACATCCACCAATGCCGCAAGGTGCAGAAGAAGGCATCAAACGTGGTATGTATCTGCTGGAAGAAGACGAGAAAGCGACGGTTCAGTTGATGGGTTCAGGTGTGATTCTGCGTGAAGTTGTCAAGGCTGCAAAAATCCTGCGTGAGGAATATCAGATTCATGCCAATGTCTGGAGCGTGACCAGCTTTAACGAACTCGCTCGCGATGGTATGGCATGTGAAGAATATAACCGCCTGCATCCACTGGCTGAAGAAGCGAAAGAGCCATGGGTGTCTCAGCAGTTACGTGACAAGGACGGTATTGTGGTATCGGCTACCGATCACATGCGTGCCTATAGCGAACAGATCCGTGCCTATCTTCCAGATAGCCGTCCATTCGTAGCCTTGGGTACCGATGGTTATGGCCGTTCAGATACCCGTGGCAACCTGCGTAGCTACTTTGGTGTCGATGCTGCACATATTGTCGTAGCAACCTTGAAGAAGCTGGCAGATGAAGGTGAAGTCGATGCACGTTTAGTGAAAGATGCGATCTCTAGCTTTGAGTTAGATACTGATCGTCCGGTGGCTTGGGCGCCACAGGCGACCCCGGAACTGCATGCTGTTGCTGACTACAAAGAGGAGAACTAATCATGCAAATTACGACTCCAGATATTGGTGTAGATAAGGCAACTGTGGCAGAAATCCTGGTGAAGGTGGGCGATACCATTTCTGTAGATGAGAGTATTGTGCTGCTGGAATCGGATAAAGCCTCTGTTGAAGTGCCAAGCACTTCAGCAGGTGTGGTCAAAAATATTCTGATTAATCAGGGTGATGAAGTATCTGAAGGTACTGTCCTGATTGAACTGCAGGCTGAAGATGATGCCAGTACGGTAGAAAGTCAGGAAGCTGATGCTGCTGACAAAACTTCGGAAAATACTCCAACTGAATTGCCTGATGAGGAAATCCTGCAGGAAGTGGCGGCACATCAGCCTAAAGCCTCTAGCCAAAGTGAACAGGCCTCTCAATCGGCTTCTACATCTACTGTAGAAGTGAAATTGCCGGATATTGGCGTAGAAAAGGCCCTGGTGGGTGAAATTCTGGTTCAGGTTGGCGATGAAGTTGAGGTGGATCAAAGCCTGGTCGTGGTTGAATCGGATAAAGCAACAGTTGAAGTACCAAGTACAGTTGCAGGTACTGTAGAAGCGATTCATATTCAGGAAGGTGATTCAGTCAAAGAGGGGGTGCTGATTCTGACAGTGAAAACTGCAGATTCAGCACCAGCTGCTGAGCAAGCAGCGCCTCAAGCAGAAGAAAAGCCAAAAGCTCAAGCAACACCTGAAGCCAAAACTGAAACAGCACCACAACAGGTGGCATCCCCTGCAGGCGATATTGAAGTAAAAGTACCTGACTTGGGTGTAGACAAGGCTGCTGTAGCAGAAATTCTGGTACAGGTCGGTGATACGGTGGAGAAAGACCAGAGCATCATCGTGGTCGAATCGGATAAAGCGACAGTAGAAGTGCCGAGCACGACTGCCGGAGTGATTAAGGCGATTCATGTTGAGCTGGGCCAGAGTGTTTCTGAAGGTGTGGCACTGATTACGATTAAAGCTGAAGGACAAGCATCACCTGCTGCAGCTCCAGCGGAAAAATCAGAAGCACCTGCAGTCAAAGCTACGCCTGCACCAGCCACAGCTCCAAAAGCTGAACCTGCTGCGACACCTGAAACGCATAGTGCAGACAAGCTCACCAAAGAGCAGAACGCTGCCAATGCCAAAGTTTATGCTGGTCCTGCTGTGCGTAAACTGGCTCGTGAACTGGGTGTGGTATTGGCAGAAGTGAAAGCTTCTGGTCCGCATGAACGATTAATGAAAGAAGACCTGTTTGCGTATGTGAAAGATCGTCTGACTGCACTGCAAACAACAGTTGCACCTGCGGCAGTTACAGCTCCTGCTGGTTTGCCAAAACTGCCTGATTTCAGTGCTTTTGGTGGGGTAGAAGAGAAAGCCTTGACGCGTCTGCAACAGGTTTCGATTCCGCAGTTATCGTTAAATAACTACATCCCACAAGTGACCCAGTTTGATGCAGCCGATATCACTGAGCTGGAAGCTTGGCGTAATGAGCTGAAAGGCAACTTCAAAAAAGAAGGTATTGGCCTGACCATCATGGCTTTCATTATCAAGGCTGTAGCTTATCTGCTCAAAGAAGAGCGTGAGTTTGCCGGTCACCTGTCTGATGACGGTAAATCGGTATTGCTACGGAATGAGATCCATATGGGCATTGCGGTTGCGACGCCAGATGGTCTGACTGTTCCTGTATTACGTAACCCGGACCAGAAGTCGATCAAGAAGATCGCTATTGAGCTCGGTGAGTTAAGCCAGAAAGCGCGTGATAAGAAATTATCACCTAAAGATCTGCAAGGTGCGAACTTCACCATCACCAGCTTGGGCTCAATTGGCGGTACAGCATTTACGCCGTTGGTGAACTGGCCGCAAGTGGCGATCTTGGGTATTTCTCCTGCGACCATGCAACCGGTATGGAATGGGGAGGGCTTTGATCCACGTTTGATGCTGCCACTGTCACTGTCTTATGACCATCGCGTAATTAATGGTGCCGATGCTGCACGCTTTACCAATAAGCTGACCAAGCTGTTAAAGGATATTCGTACACTCTTGATCTGATTCATGAATGTATGAAAATAAAAACCCTGCTCCGGCAGGGTTTTTTTATATGACAATTTGTAAATATAAACACGGTTGGCTATAATGGGCGCACTTCATTGGGGAGTAGCCGCCTTTTGCGCAAAGCAGAAGGGTGATGGTCAACATATTTGCTCAACAGGGCATGGTCATCATAGCAAAGAACCAAATAAGCTTCTCGAAGCTTTCTTTTGTTGGCAAGACCTTTGATTTACCATTCTGCAGATTTTGGCTGGCGGGAAGGGTGAATCATCGGTAGAAAATGCCAGCCAGAGAAAGACCGCATGTACGAATTCCTGCTTTCCACGGCCATCGTTGCACTTGCCGAAATGGGTGATAAAACCCAGTTACTGGCTTTGCTTCTTGCAGCACGTTTCCGCAAACCGACACCGATTTTAATTGCAATTTTACTGGCAACCCTGATTAACCATGGTCTTTCAGCAGCCCTGGGGCAATGGGTCACTACCGTTATTGGGCCAGAAATTTTGCTGTGGATCGTGTCAGTCGGTTTTATTGGGATGGCAATCTGGATGCTGATTCCGGATGAATTAGGGGATGAAAACGACAGTATCAATAAATGGCAAAAGTACGGCGTGTTTGGTGCGACTTTTGTGCTGTTCTTCCTGGCTGAAATTGGCGATAAAACCCAGATTGCGACAGTGGCACTGGCAGCACGTTTTGACAGTGTGCTTTGGGTGATGATGGGAACCACCGTCGGAATGATGATTGCCAATGCACCTGCGGTATTTATCGGTGATAAACTGGCGAATAAACTTCCAATTGGTCTGATTCATAAAATTGGCGCCAGTATTTTCTTGATCATCGGTGTCGGCACCTTGGCACAACATTATTTATTTTAAAAATAAATATCAATTTCGTATAAATCCTGAGCTAAAAACTCGGGATTTTTTATTGTGAAATTGTGCTCAATTTACTGATAAATAAAGTGATATATCCAGTTTTATTGATTGTAAGTTCATTTAATTCCCTATATGTTATATGCCTATAGAAAAACCATCCTAAACGAAAAAAATTGGGGATTACTGATGGCCTTCGAGCGCACCACATCGCAAGTCTTGTTTGATAATGGGACACATAAATGTATTAGTTTTACCAGTCTCGTTAAAGGTGAAGGTGTCCAGGCAAACCAATTTCTGATTTTAGACAATGAGCGTGCTGCAGTACTTGATCCGGGCGGTGATTTAACTTATGTACCGTTGACCATGGAACTGAACCGCTATACCCGGTTAAGCAATCTGGATTATGTGATGGCATCGCATCAGGATCCGGACATTATTACGTCCATGCCGCGCTGGCTGGTCTATACCGAAGCCAAAGTCGTAGCTTCCAAGCTCTGGGCGCGTTTCTTGCCGCATCTGAATTCAGCCTTTATGAGTGACCGTATGAAAGGTAACTGGCTGGATCGTCTGGTTGAATTGCCGGATCATGGTCAGATCATTCCACTCGGTCAATCCAGCATTATTGCTATTCCAGCGCACTTTTTACATTCAGTCGGTAATTTCCAGTTTTATGACCCGATTGCCAAGATCCTGTTTTCTGGTGATATGGGGGCGTCAATGGTCGAGGATGCTTCAAAGCCACTGGAAAATTTTGCAGCGCACATTCCGAAAATGAAAGGATTTCACCAGCGCTATATGTGCAATAACAAGGTGATTCGTTTATGGGTACAGATGGTACGTACCATGGATGTAGACATGATTGTGCCACAACATGGAACACCATTTGTGGGTAAAGAACAGATTAACCAGTTTCTGGACTGGATTGAAACACTGGAATGTGGCACTGATTTAATGGATGAAACTGTTTTTACTTGTCCTGAATAGTTCAAGAAAATTTTAAATTTTTTCTTGAGTAGAAAAACAACATTTTTTATATTTTCCGCCGGCAAAAAAACTGTTTTTGATGACGAGAATTTATAAGAAATGTTGTCTCAAGTTCCTACACAAGATGCATGTTTAAGTTGTGGCGCATGTTGCGCCTATTTCAGGGTTTCATTTTATTGGGCAGAGGGGATTCCCATGCCTGAGCACTATACTGAGCCTGTCACCTCAGTCTATTCATGCATGGCGGGAACCAATCAGAAAAATCCGCGCTGTGTTGCGCTCGAAGGTAGCATTGGCGAGCAGGTGAGTTGCGGCATGTACGAGCTACGTAGCTCATCCTGTAAAGAAGTGCAGATCGCTGATGCCCAGTGCAATAAAGCACGGATGGCACACAATATGATTCCATTCATCCAGATTGAGCCGGATGAAGCCGAAAATGATGATAATTTCGAACGGGTGAGCTAAATTCAAACTCAAGATTTAAAAAGCAGGGTATGGACTCTGCTTTTTTTATGGGAGAAAAAATTAGTAAGGGATTTTGTAAAGCAAATAAATATGATGACTACTCTGGCATATTTAAATTGTTGATTGAATAGTCAAATTTACAGGTTTAGATATTCGGATTAAATCTAAGTCCAGATTTAGACAAAATAAATTTTGCAATTGCAATGAAATTTAGAGCTAAATTTGTTTATAATAGCGCACGGAAATTACCAGTGAGACTGTTATGTTGACCATCGTTCAAGACGCGTTAACCTTCGATGATGTCCTATTACTCCCTGCCTACTCTACTGTTCTCCCAAAAGATGTCTCTCTAAAGACACGCCTGACTCGCGGCATTAACCTGAATATCCCACTTGTTTCAGCAGCTATGGATACTGTGACTGAGTCACGTATGGCAATTGCGATGGCACAAAATGGCGGTATCGGTATTCTGCACAAGAACATGGATATTGCTGCCCAGGCCGCAGAAGTACGCCGTGTGAAAAAATTTGAAGCCGGTATGGTGAAAGATCCGATCACAGTTACCCCAGAAACTACAGTACGTGAACTGATCGCTGTAACTCAAGCGAATAACATCAGTGGCGTACCCGTGGTTAAAGACGGTAAAGTGGTTGGTATCGTGACAGGTCGTGATACACGTTTTGAAACCAATCTGGAACAGCCGGTTAGCAATATCATGACTGGCCAAGACCGTCTGGTGACTGTGCGTGAAGGCGAATCGAAAGAAAACATTCAGGCCTTATTGCAAAAAAACCGTATTGAAAAAGTGATCGTTGTCGGCGAAAACAACGAATTAAAAGGCTTGATCACGGTAACTGATTTCCGTAAAGCGGAACTTTATCCAAATAGCTGTAAAGATGATTTAGGTCGTCTACGTGTAGGTGCAGCAGTCGGTACGGGTGCTGAAACACCAAGCCGTGTAGAAGCACTGGTTGATGCTGGTGTAGATGTGATCGTTGTGGACACTGCACATGGTCACTCTGCGGGTGTGATCGAGCGTGTACGCTGGGTCAAACAGAACTACCCGCAAGTTCAAGTGATTGGCGGTAACATCGCCACTGGTGATGCTGCGCTTGCATTGCTTGATGCGGGTGCGGACGCAGTAAAAGTAGGGATCGGTCCTGGCTCAATCTGTACAACTCGTATTGTGGCTGGTATTGGTATGCCACAAATCTCTGCAATTGATTCTGTTGCACGTGCATTGAAAGAACAGATTCCATTGATTGCTGATGGTGGTATCCGTTTCTCTGGAGATATGGCAAAAGCGATTGGCGCTGGTGCAAGTACCATCATGGTGGGTTCACTGATGGCCGGTACTGAAGAAGCACCGGGCGAAGTTGAATTCTTCCAGGGCCGTTACTACAAGGCTTACCGTGGTATGGGTTCTTTGGGTGCGATGGCCGGTGCAACTGGTTCTGCTGACCGTTACTTCCAGGATTCTAAAGCCGGTGCTGAAAAACTGGTTCCTGAAGGTATTGAAGGTCGCGTACCGTACAAAGGCCCAATGGGCAATATCGTGCATCAGATGATGGGCGGTCTGCGTTCTTCTATGGGCTATACCGGTTCTGCAACGATTGATGATCTTCGTCAAAATGCCAAGTTTGTGAAAATCACATCTGCCGGTATGTCTGAGTCTCACGTGCATGATGTAACCATCACCAAAGAAGCGCCAAACTACCGTATGGGCTAACTTTCGCTGATTGTTTACTCTAAAAAAGCCGTCATCCTCATGACGGCTTTTTTGTTTTGGTGTACAGTGTTGCACAATGAAAAAGGATGATGTAAATCACCCGCTAAGAAGTGAGACAAAGCATGAGTTATTTTGGTACCGATGGTATTCGTGGAAAATTTGGTGAGTTACCGATTACACCTGAATTTGCCCTGAAATTAGGTTTTGCGGCAGGAAAAGTATTAAAACGAAATAGCAAAAAAAACAAACCATTGGTGGTACTAGGGAAAGATACCCGTTTATCTGGTTATATTCTAGAATCTGCGCTACAGGCAGGACTCAATGCGGCAGGTGTTTATGTGCATCTGCTTGGACCTTTGCCAACCCCGGCCATTGCCCATTTGACCCGTGCTTTGCATGCCAGCCTCGGTATTGTCATTTCTGCATCACACAATCCGTATTTCGATAACGGCATTAAGTTTTTCTCGAGTGAAGGTAAAAAACTGCCTGATGCTTTGCAGGATGAGATCAACCAGGAACTGGAAAAAGAACTAGTAATTGAAGATAACGCGAACTTGGGTAAAAGTTTCCGTGTGAAAGATGCTAATGGTCGTTATATCGAATTCTGTAAGTCGACTTTCCCATACCATTTAGACCTGAATGATTTAACCATTGTCGTTGACTGTGCCAATGGTGCAGCTTATAGCGTTGGCCCTGCGGTTTTCCGTGAACTGGGTGCTAAGGTTATTTCCATCTATGATGAACCGACCGGTCTGAATATCAATGAGAACTGTGGTTCAACTCATCCGGAAAATCTGCAAAAAGCAGTGGTTGAGCATGGTGCTGATTTAGGCATAGCCTTCGATGGTGATGCTGACCGCGTGATTATGGTCGATAAAAACGGTGAGCAAATTACCGGTGATCATATTCTGTATATTCTTGCGACTCAGGCAAAAAATAAGCCAGCTGGGATTGTTGGTACCTTGATGAGCAATATGGCGCTGGAACTGGCCCTCGAGAAAGCTGGGGTAGAGCTGCTACGTGCCAAAGTCGGTGACCGTTATGTACTGCAAAGTCTGGAAGAAAAAGGCTGGTCGATTGGTGGCGAGCCATCAGGTCATATCCTGACTTTAGACAAGAGCACCACAGGCGATGCGATTATTGCTGCACTACAAGTCTTAACCGTGATGGTCGAGCAGAAGAAAGCGCTACATGAGTTAGTGGCTGACTTTAAATTATTGCCAAATGTCTTGGTGAATGTACGTCTGAATACCATGTTTGACCCGTACTCAGTGCCTGCTTTGACTGCAGAGTTTAGCAAAGCTGAAGAGCAGCTCAAAGGCCGTGGCCGTTTACTGATCCGTAAGTCAGGGACTGAACCGGTGATCCGTGTCATGGTGGAAGGCGAGGATCTTGCAGAGGTAACCACACTGGCAAATTCATTGGCTGATGCGGTACGTGCCAACGCCGCTTAAATGGGGGAAGAGTGAATGAGCGATCTGATTAAGGATCTAAGTGAACTGCGTCTGAACTACCAAAAAGGCGAGCTACATGAAGATCAGGTCAATCCCAATCCGCATATACAGTTTTTGCAGTGGTTTAACCATGCCCTTGCTGCACAGCTGCATGAACCTTATGCCATGTCATTGGCAACTGCAAATGCACAAGGTCGTCCGCATGTGCGTACAGTGTTGCTGCGTGGTGCCACTGAAGCGGGTTATGATTTCTATACCAATTATGACAGTCAAAAAGGTCTGGATCTGGCCGAAAACCCGTATGCAGAATTGCTGTTTTACTGGCAGGAACAGGAACGTCAGATCCGGATTAGCGGTAAGGTAGTTAAAATTTCGGAAGAAGAATCGACTGATTATTATCATAAACGTCCACGTGAAAGTCAGATCGCTGCTCATATCAGTACTCCGCAAAGTGGTGTGGTTGCGAGTCGTGAAGAACTACAGCAACGTTTCTGGAATCTGCATCAGCAGGTTGCCAATCAGGAAGAGCTGGATAAACCGGGATTCTGGGGCGGCTATCGTTTGCAGCCGGACTATTATGAATTCTGGCAGGGGCGCCCCAACCGTTTACATGACCGCCTGAGTTATGAAAAAATCGATGGGGCGTGGAAACTACAACGATTGATGCCATAACAATGCCTAAACTTGAAATCAAGCAAAGACCTTTACTGACACGCCCTGAATCTTTTCAGGGCGTGCCTTCATTTGTAGCTAACATTCTGGCACGCCGTGGCGTGGAATCTGAACAGGAGCTGGAGCTGAAACTCAAGCATCTGCTGGCTCCGACCATGAAAGGTTTAACGGAAGCGGTCCAGCTGATTGATCAGGCTATAGATGCCGGCCAGAAAATCGTAATTGTCGGTGACTATGATGCTGATGGGGCGACCAGTACCACACTGATGGTACTTGCTCTGCGTGATATGGGTGCTCATGTCGACTATCTGGTTCCTGACCGGTTTAAGTATGGTTATGGCCTGACACCTGCGATTGCGGATCTGGCTTTTGCTAATTTTACGCCGGATCTTTTAATCACAGTGGATAACGGGATTTCCAGTCATGAAGGCGTGAAACAGGCGCAAGATCATGGTATGCAGGTGATTATTACCGATCACCACTTAACTACCAAGCCTACACCTGCAGCAGAGGCTGTGGTCAATCCCAATCAGCTGGGTTGTGATTTTCCAAGTAAGGCTTTGGCAGGTGTAGGGGTAGCTTTTTATGTTCTGGCAAATCTATCGACTCATCGTAAAAAGTTGGGTAAATCTTCAACGGTTATTACCAATTATCTGGATCTGGTCGCTTTAGGTACTTATGCAGATGTCGCAAGCCTGGACTATAACAACCGTATTCTGGTGGATGCCGGCTTAAAACGGATTCAACATCATCTTTGCCGACCTGGCATCAGTGCCTTGCTAGAGATTGCTGGTCGTGATGCAGCTACGCTCAAAGCGCAGGATCTGGGTTTTGTGCTTGGCCCACGCATTAATGCAGCGGGTCGTATGGAAACCATGGATATCGGGATCGAGTGTTTGCTTGCTCCGGATCTGGCAACCGCTTATCCACTCGCAGAACAGCTGAATAAACTCAATGTCGAACGTCGTCAGGTAGAAGGCAAAATCAAGCAAGAAGCTTTGACTGAACTGGAAAAAATCCAGCTGGATGAGAATACTTTGCCAGCCGCGCTGATCATGTTTGAACAGCACTGGCATCAGGGTGTGATCGGGATTGTGGCGGGGCGTTTAAAAGAACAGTTCCATCGTCCAAGTATTGTGTTCGCAGCAGATGAAGATGGGATTCATATCAAAGGTTCAGCACGTTCCATTGAAGGGATTCATATCCGGGATAGTATTGAACGGATAGCAGAGCAGTATCCGCATCTGGTCAGCCATTTTGGTGGGCACGCGGCCGCAGCGGGACTAACCATTAAAAAGCAGCATTTTGCTGAATTTAAACAGGTCTTTGAACAGCTGATTGCAGAGATGGATGAAAGCCTATTTACCGCTACGCTGTGGACTGATGGGGAACTACCGGCATCAGCTTTCCAAATTGAAACGGTCGATTTACTGCAAAACTTAAGTCCATGGGGACAAAAGTTTCCTCAACCGATTTTTGAAGGCATCTTTAAGATTCTGGATTACCGCTGGCTCAAGGATGTACATCTGAAATTACGTGTTGCCTTAGAGAATGGACAGGTTGTGGATGCGATTGCTTTTAGTGCCATCGATAAATACAAGTTTGATCCGATGAAACAGCATGTACGTCTGGTCTATGAACTGGATAAAAATGTCTTTAATGGCAATGTTAGCCTGCAAATGCGAATTGCTCATCTGGAACAATAAATTATTCAAATAAAAAACCGCTCAATTGAGCGGTTTTTTTTTGGACTTTTAATCTTGGAGATTAGAAGCGGTATGCACCACGTACGCCAAAGATATTGCCTTCGTCAGCAAAATCAATTGAACCTTCTAGGCTAACTTGTTGATTGAAGAATTTCTTCGCGCGAATAGTGAAAACATCACTATTATCAATATCGGAATCAGAATAGCCCAGACCAACACTGAAAGTTTTGTCTAAATATAAATCTGCACCGAGGCTATAAGCATCAAGATCACCGAAGCTTGCGCCACCTTCAAAGTTCATGTCATATTGACCGACTTGAGTAACATATTTGGCACGTAAGGTTGGATCAACATCATCGCCTGCGTCATTGTCATAACCAGCTAGGCCAACAGCAACTAATAGACCAGGAACCGGTAAATAACCTAATTCTGCTGAGTATATAGTTGTGTCATCATCACCAATTGGTGTATCAGTAGATGATTGACCAATATTACCACTTACATAAAAATCTGAATTTGGAACAAAATATTCAACACCTACATTAAATGTAGTCACATCAAATAAATCGTAATCAATATAAGAAACCGCTGCATTGATATTGCTTGCACGATTTAAAAATGCTGCTTCATTAAGAGGCGAGTTTTTAACTTGGACTGGATTGAAGTAGTAAGTTCCATCAATTGCGAAACCAGTAGAAGTATCCCCATTGTCTGGATCAACCAGAGCAATCGTACCGCCCACTTCAGCTTGATAAGCGTGAGCAGTTCCTAGGCTAGCAATAAGTACTGTAGCAAGAGTAAGTTTCTTAAACATTTAGATTTTCTCTCTTTGTTATAAAATATGGCTGTTTTATTAACAGTTGTAACAAATTGTACAGATAATAATCGCCCCGTCAATGTGCAAAAACTACCTAAATGCTTGTTTAAAGTGCAATAAAAAACCCATCCGAAGATGGGTTTTTTATAATGAAATTTCTTAGTTTGGATTAGAAGCGGTATTTCGCAGCTAGACCAAATTTGTTGTAGTCTTGGTTACCAATTTCACCAAAACCTACACGACCTTCCAAGCTCACTTGTTCATTAAAGAATTTACGTGCACTTACACCAAATTCATTTGAGTCATATGGGCCATTGTCTTTGCTTTGATAATCAGCACCAACACTTAAAGTTTTGTCGATGAAGTAGTCAGCTTTTAAGTTGTACTCATCCAGGTCGCCAAAGGCAGCGCCAGCTTCAAGGTTAATGTCTTTACCATTACTTAAAGTAGTCACATATTTAGCACGTAAAGTTGGATCTACACCGTCATCATAGTCATTGTCATAACCTTTCACACCTGCTGCAATTAACAGACCTGGTGCAGGTAAATAACCGACTTCAGCACTATAAACGGTTTCGTCAAAATCAGGTGCATAGTCGTATTTAGAATCATCACGACCTACGCTACCACTCAAATAAAAATCTGAGTTTGGTACGAAGTATTCAGCACCTACACCATAACGGTGACGTTCTGAAGAGTCGTAATCATCATATTGATATTGAGCTTTCACATTACTTGCACGATCAAGGAAAGCTGCTTCGGCTAATGGTGCATTACGTGTTTCAACTGGATTAAAGTAGTATGTGCCATCAACACCAAAAGAGCCGCTTGAGCTACCATTATCCGGGTCTGTTAGGCCTGCAGATGCACCCACTTCTACTTGATAAGCATGAGCTGCTGTACCTGTAAGAGCTACGGCTGAAAGTAATGCTGAAGCGATTGCTAGTTTTTTCATGCGGATACTCCCCTCTGAAAAATATGGCTAAAATTAATACACTTTTTGTTACAACTTTAAGTCTAGACCAATTCCAATAATCGTCAATCAAAGGAAAGTTACTACATTGTGAGTAAGGTAATATTATGTAATTTTCATTTAATAACTAATTGAATTTAAAAACTAAAAATGAAATGTTTTGTTTTATTAAAAGTGTGTAGATATTGTGGAATGTATTGAAAATGCTATTTTTTATCTTATTTTGTAGGGGTTTTAGGGTTTTAAAATGAATCAAAAACTGAGTATAAAAATACAGCGAAATATATTTAAGAATAGAATGAGAAAGTATTAAAAATAATATTTAGCTATTTTATCGGGCTGACAAATTTTGTAATTAAAAAATGTGCTAGTGACATTTTCTTGCTTAGCTTTAAAGATGGATTTATCGCTATAAATTGGCGAAATAGACTGTGATATAATATTGACCTAAGAATTTATACCTAATTTTGATTGAGAGTAATTCACGTGGAAATTAATCCGTATCTAAACCAATTAAAAGACTTAAACGAACGTGGTCAAACACTACGGGGGTATCTTTGACTACGATCTGAAAAAAGAGCGTTTAGAAGAAGTCCTGCGTGAATTAGAAGACCCGGCGATCTGGAATGACCAGAGTCGTGCTCAGGCCATGGCCAAAGAAAAAGGTGAGCTTGAAAATGTACTTAATGTACTGGACGGCTTAACCACCCAGCTCGAAGATGCTCAAGCGATGCTCGACCTTGCGGTTGAAGCAGATGAAGAGGCCATGCTGGAAGATGTGCAGGCTGAGCTGAATGCGGCTGAAGAAGAACTGGCGAAGCTTGAGTTCCGTCGTATGTTCAGCAACCCGATGGATCCAAACCCTTGCTATGTGGAAATTCAGGCAGGTTCCGGCGGTACCGAAGCACAGGACTGGGCATCTATGCTGCTACGTATGTACATGCGCTGGATCGAACGTCATGGTTTTAAAGCTGAACTGATGGAAGAATCTGATGGGGATGTTGCCGGGATTAAATCTGCGACGATTCGTGTCGAAGGTGAGTATGCTTATGGCTGGTTGCGTACCGAATCTGGTGTACACCGTTTAGTGCGTAAATCACCATTTGACTCGGGCAACCGTCGTCATACGTCATTTTCTGCCGTGTTTGTCTCACCTGAAGTAGATGACAATATCGAAATTGAAATCAATCCTTCAGATGTCCGTACCGATACCTACCGTGCGTCAGGCGCGGGTGGTCAGCACATTAACAAAACTGACTCTGCAGTGCGTTTAACCCACATTCCAACCGGTATTGTGGTGGCGTGTCAGAACCAGCGTTCACAACATGCCAACCGTGACCATGCCTGGAAGCAGCTGCGTGCCAAGCTGTATGAGCTGGAAATGAATAAACGTAATGAAGCTGCACAGGCATTGGAAGATTCCAAGTCCGATATTGGCTGGGGTAGCCAGATTCGTTCTTATGTCCTTGATGATTCACGTATCAAGGATTTGCGTACAGGTGTGGAAAATTCCAATACTGGCGCAGTTCTGGACGGTGATCTGGACAAATTTATCGAAGCAAGCCTGAAACAGGGCCTGTAAGAAATCGTTTAAAAGCTGGCGTAACAAAGCTTTAACAGACTGTGACTCTTATATCTAAATTATTCGATATATAAATCGAAAAAATACGATATAATGGTCGCAGATGCTGAATGAGGTTTCGTTGCGCCACTGATTGTGATGTGCCTATGGACCTTGATCTAATTTTTAAAGCCTTAGCCAATCCGACCCGTCGACAAATTCTGGAATGGTTAAAATCTCCGGAGCAATATCTGTCTGCGGAAGAGTGTGGTGGCTTTCAACGTGGGGTCTGTGCAGGTCAAATTGAACGTTTAGGCCAGGTTTCACAGTCCACCATGTCCAATCACCTGTCGGTATTACAGCAGGCTGGCCTGATCACTGCGACCAAGCATGGACAGTGGTCATATTTCTCCCGCAATGAAACTTTGATTCAGCAATTTATCGAACACCTACAACAACACCTTTAACAGGTGGGAGTAACGATGGCTGAATTAAATTCTCCTTTAACGCTCGGTGCGTTAGAGCTTAAAAACCGTGTCATCATGGCGCCGCTGACCCGTAGCCGTGCAACTGCTGATCGTGTTCCAACCCCCATGATGGTTGAGTACTATGCGCAACGTGCAAGTGCTGGTCTGATCATTTCTGAAGCTACAGTGATTTCCGAAGAAGCCAATGGTTATTTAAATACTCCAGGACTGTTTACCGATGCTCAGGTCGAAGGCTGGAAAAAGGTCACTCAAGCGGTTCATGAGAAGGGCGGTTTAATCGTTGCCCAGCTTTGGCATGTTGGTCGTGTATCACATCCGGATCTGTTAAATGGTGAAACACCAGTCTCTGCAAGTGCAGTACAACAGGCGGGTCATGTCAGCTTATTACGTCCAAAGCGTCCATACGTTACGCCACGCCCCTTGGAAGTTTCTGAAATTCACGCGATTACCGAGCAATACAAGCAAGCCGCGATTCGTGCCAAAGAAGCCGGTTTTGACGGTGTTGAATTACATGCTGCCAATGGTTATCTGATTGACCAGTTCCTGCAAAGCAAAACCAATCAGCGTGAGGATGAATACGGCGGTTCAGTCGAAAACCGTACACGTTTCCTGCTAGAGGCAACTGATGCACTGATTGAAGTATGGGGTGCGGATCGAGTAGGGGTACATTTTGCGCCGCGTGGTGATGACCATGACATGGGCGACAATGATCCACGTGAAACATTTGGCTATGCCATGGAGCAACTGGGCAAGCGCAAGATTGCCTTCTTCTTTACCCGTGAATATCTGGCTGAAGACAGTATTTCCGAATATATGAAAGAGCGTTCTGGTGGAGTGCCTTATATTGCCAATATGCAACTGAGTCGTGAAGATGCGATTGAGCTACTGGCAGCTGAAAAGGCAGATGCAGTCGCATTTGGTAAAGCCTATATTGCGAATCCTGATCTATACGAACGTCTGCTTCACAATGCACCACTTAATGAGCTGAAAATGGAAAATATGATCGGCAGTCAGGTGGCTGAAGGTTATATTGATTATCCAACTTTGGCAGAAGTTAAAGTATTAAGCACCATAGAATAATTCGAAATAAGAGCCACATCGATTAACATGTCGATGTGGCTCTGTTATATTTTGCCGATTGAATCTGTTTTGGGGCGCAATGTGGCTACTCCATTCTGGTATAACGCAGCCTTGGCGCTAGCGAAACCGCTTTATCAATCCCGTATACGTAAACGTGCAACCAGTCCGGAACAATTACAACAAGAGCTGCTGGAACGTTTTGGTCCTTTCCAGTCCCCTAAAAACCTGCAGGCGATCTGGTTTCATGTGGTATCCGTAGGGGAAACCAATGCTGCTCAACCTTTAATTGAATATTATTTAAAACTTGGGCATCCGGTTCTAGTGACTAATACCACCAAGACCGGGCAGGCACGTGCTAAATCACTTTTCTTGAAAGAACCTTATTTAGACTTATTTCAGGCTGTATATTTGCCAGCTGACCAGAAAACTCTGATTCGTGATTTTTATCAAAAATATCAGCCTAAATTGCTGTTATTGATGGAAACCGAGCTCTGGCCAAATCTGATTGATCAAGCACCTGCTTTTAATGTGCCATGTCTGTTACTGAATGCCCGTCTTTCTGAAAAATCCGCCAAGGGCTATGGCAAAGTCAAAGGCCTAACCCGTGGCATGCTTAAGAATTTAACAGGTCTTTTGGCTCAGGATACAGCAACCCAGCAGCGTTATATTGATCTAGGTATAGTTTTAGAAAAAACTCAGGTCTTGGGCAATATTAAGTTTGATATCACGGCACCGCAGCAATTTATTGATCATGCTGCTCAATTAAGACAGGAATGGTCTCTACAAAGTCGGAAGATCATTACTCTCGCCAGTACGCATGCGCCTGAAGAACAGCAATTAATGGCTGAACTTAAATCTGCGCTGGATGCAGATTCGACATTAGTTTGTATCGTGGTGCCACGCCATCCGGAACGTTTTGATGAGGTGTTCCAAGCTGCACTATCCTTAGGTTTAAGAACCCAACGCCGTAGTCTGGAACAACGTATCGAAGAAGATACTCAGGTTTATCTGGCGGATTCCATGGGCGAGATGTGGCTCTGGTATGCCTTGAGCCAAGCCTGTTATGTTGGCGGCTCTTTGAATGAACCAGGTGGTGGACATAATATTCTGGAGCCGGTTGCGCTGAATGTCCCAACGATTCTGGGTAAAAACTATTTTAACTTTCAGACGATTGTGGATGAGTTTGTCCAGGCGCATGCCGTAGAAGTGGTGCAGGATGCTAAGCAGGCTGCTGAGACTTTGCTAGAAATTCTGAATAATTCAGCTAAAGCTGAAAGCTTGAATACTGCTGCACAAAAGATTATGCAGCAAAATCAGGGTTCACTTGAAAGGCATATTCAGGTGATTGATCAATATCTTTGATTATATTCTGATTTGTGAAGAAGCTGATTTTCATGGATTGATTGTATAAGGTTAAAACTAAGCCTTATCTTTATAGATTTAATGCTAGCGCTCTTCTTTCTTTTACTTTTGTTTCGGCAAAAGTAACAAAACCATTTGTCATCCACAAAAATCGTCATATACCATCTTTTTGCAAAGATATCGCAGAACCTATATCAGGCAAAAAGAGTCCTGCCTCGGACAGTTGTGGATGACGTTTCCGCGTATCCCGTGATGGATTTGTTGAGTTAATTTTTTATGAATATCGTCCTGCTTGATCCCCGCCAAACTGAATCTGAACTGTGGTCAATTACGTCAAAGCGGCAGCTGGAACATTTGCAACAGCACCTGGAGGTTCAGGTTGGCGATACGTTGAAAGTCGGGATTCGGGAAGGGAAACGGTATTTAACTGAAGTTGTCGAAATTTCTGAAAAAGCAGTTGTATTGAAACCGCTTCAAGAAGAATCAGTCCCTGCAAAGCTGCCTGTTACCTTGATTGTGGCCTTGCCACGCCCTAAAGTTTTGCGCCGTCTGATCATGGATGCTGTCACCATGGGCGTAGAGAAAATCATTTTATTGCATAGCTATCGGGTGGATAAAAGCTATTGGCAGACCCCATTTTTGCAGCAATTAAACCATTATGTAGATCTTGGGCTAGAACAGGCAGGAGATACGCTTGCTCCGAAAATTGAGCTGTATAAACGCTTTAAACCTTTTGTTGAAGATATTTTGCCGGGACTCATTACAGCAGACTGTCCAGCCTTTGTTGCACATCCTTATGCCGAACAGCCGATGCCATATGCACTTCAGCATCCTTGCACGATTGTCATTGGTCCGGAAGGTGGCTTTATTCCGTATGAAGTTGATTTGCTCATAAAAAACGGCTGCCAAGCAGTGAGCCTTGGCAACCGTATTCTCCGTACTGAAACGGCGATTTCATATGTTTTAGGTCGACTGTTTAGCGCGAGCTGAGGCATCTTCATGGCCATCACCACGATAGACTTTCACTTCCTGCACCGGATATGGAATCGAAATGTTATGTTCAGCAAAGGCTTGAATCACCCGTTCCTGAACGGCACTGATTGAGGTGCCTATGCCTGTTTCAGTGGTATTAACCCACCATAACGCTTTGAGGGTAATCGAGAAGTCTGCCAGTGCAATCACATTGACGCTGAATGCAGGTTGACTCAGGATGGTCGGATCTTTATCCAGAATTGCAGTAATAATATCTTTGGCTTTCTGGATATCATCTTCATAACCAATACCGACAGAAAATTCACAGCGGCGACGGGTATAAGCAGTATTCACTGTGACTGCACTGGTATAGACCGTAGCATTTGGAATTACGATACGACGACCATCTGGCGAGCGTAAAAAGGTTGCACGAATCTGGATATCTTCTACGGTACCCTCCAGACCATTCACGATAATGTCATCGCCAATCTTGAAAGGTTCACCCAGCAAAATTAGTACACCTGAGAGCAGGTTCTGGAAAATATCCTTAAATGCGAAACCGATCGCCACCGAACCAATCCCAAGCGCACTCATCAGCTGACCTGGGGTGAAACCTGGAATCGCAATCACCAGCCCGATTAATACGCCAAAGAAAACAATCACCGTACTACCGACACGGTTCAGCACCAGTACCAGATTCTGTCGGGTATAAGTACGGTTTTCTAAAGTCTTACGGACAAAAAACTTAAACAGTTTTGACAGTAACCAGAAAATGACAATGACTGTCAGTGCGATGCAGAAATAAGGCACACGCTCCCAGAAACCCTCCATGATCTTGTCAATGGTGCTATAGGCATCATTGTACTTGGAGGTATGTTCGATCACGGTTTGGGCAGTTTTTTCAGTCGCCTGATGCAGGAGCTCAGTCGTCCCTTCAGTTACCTGGCTTAAAGTATTCTCTTGCTCAGCCACAAAAACTCCACAATTTAAATTTCGCTTATTTTGCCTCAACTACAGCAAAAAATTAACAACAGCGAAATTTATACACAATATATTTATGCAAAACAGACACAACTGCCTTAAAAGAACTCAGTCGTTTTTTGTTTCACTTCGCTTGGGATTCTTGAAGGCTCACCTTCACTCATATAAGAGAATAATGCAGTCGTCGCCAACAGGCTGAGTACGGTAAAAATGATCACCAGCCAGGCCACAATCTTTTCCCAGACGGGGCTTGTACGTATCGGACCATACTGATTGCTACCTCTTGTTCCTGGAAAAAGCAGGATATAAATCCAGACCAACAGATTGATCAAAGGCACGAAGAATAGCAGCATCCACCAGCCACTGCGGTCCAGATCGTGTAAGCGCCGTACTGTAATCACAATACCGAAATACAGGTAGACCAGCATGATCCCCAAGGCAAACAGGCTGGACAGGCCGTGCAGGGAAATTTGCCAGTTTGAATCTACCGATAGGCTGGCAATGTTCACAATATCAATACTTAAACCTAGCGCAATACTGCTGCATAAGAAAATAAACTGTAAAAATGCGGACCAGGCAATAAAACTCAAACGTCCAAATCGGCCCCTGATCGATAAGGGATGATCTGCTGCAGGAAAAGGAGGAGGGAAATAGGAAGGTTCAGTTGAATTCATGGGCAAGATCCTAAGCCTGTATAAAATACAGCGAGAGTGGGCGACTCATTTTATTTGACGATAGCAATATCTAGCTGACTTTGGCCATAGCTGAGCATTATCCGAAGTTATTCTGATTGAATTTGAATAAATAATCTACGACGAAAGCATGATTGTCGGATTTGAAATATGCAGTACATACTGCCATTATGCATAAAAAACAATCAACAAAATGCCATCAAGCTCTCGTGATGAGATAGAACAAGATCAAGGAAGCGAACAATGAAAGAAATCTATCCAGTACCAGCAGAATTTAAGAAAACCGCACGTACCACTGATACAGAGTATTTTGAGCGTTATCAGCAATCCATTGAACAACCGGATCAGTTCTGGGCTGAACAGGCACAGCGCCTGGACTGGATCAAACCTTTTACCCAGGTTAAAAATACCAGTTTTGATAAAGACAATTTTAAAATTGAATGGTTTGCAGATGGCCAGCTCAATGTCAGTGCCAACTGTCTGGATCGCCATCTTAAGGAACATCCTTATAAACCGGCGATTATCTGGGAAGGGGATCATCCATCCCGTCACAAGATTATTTCTTTTCATGAGCTTTATGATGAAACCTGCCGTTTCGCCAATGTCCTGAAAAAGAACGGAATTAAAAAGGGCGACCGGGTGGTGCTGTATATGCCAATGGTCTCGGAAGCCGCAATTGCCATGCTGGCCTGTGCCCGAATTGGTGCAGTGCATTGTGTGGTGTTTGGTGGTTTCTCACCTGATTCTCTGGCCAGCCGGATCGAAGACAGTCAGGCCAAAATGGTGATTACCGCAGATTCGGGCATGCGTGGTGGTAAAGCCATTCCACTGAAAGCCAATGTCGATGAAGCCCTGAAAATTGCCGGTACCGAATCGATTGAACATGTCATCGTTGTACATCGCACCGGCAATCCGGTAGAAATGCAACAGGGACGTGATCTCTGGTATCACATGGAAATCATGACCGTCAATGAGATCTGTCCCCCTGAACCGATGAATGCGGAAGATCCGCTGTTTATCCTGTATACCTCGGGTTCAACCGGAAAGCCTAAGGGCGTACTGCATACCACAGGCGGTTATCTGACTTATGTGAATTGCACCTTCCGCGAAGTTTTTGACATCAAACAGGATGATGTGTTCTGGTGTACTGCTGATGTCGGCTGGATTACCGGGCATTCCTATGTACTGTATGGTCCGCTCTCTAATGGTACGACTACGGTCATGTTTGAGGGTGTACCGCAATATCCGAGCTGGGCGCGTACCGGACATATCGTTGACAAGCATAATGTCACCATTCTCTATACCGCACCGACAGCCATTCGCGCCATGATGCGAGAAGGTGATGCCTATGTACGGGAAAGTGATCGTAGCAGCCTGAGAATTTTAGGTTCGGTCGGTGAACCGATTAACCCGGAAGCCTGGAACTGGTATTACTCGGTGGTTGGTGAAAGCCGTTGTCCGGTAATTGATACCTGGTGGCAAACCGAAACTGGTGGCTTCATGATTACGCCTTTACCAGGTGCGACCGACCTGAAACCGGGTTCTGCAACCCGGCCATTCTTTGGTGTGCAACCCGCCATTGTCGATGCAGAAGGCAAGGAAATTGAAGGGGTGGCAGAAGGGAATCTAGTAATTAAGGATTCCTGGCCAGGTCAGATGCGCACCATCTGGGGTGACCCAGATCGCTTTATTGAAGCTTATTTCTCGACCTATCCAGGTACCTATTTTACCGGTGATGGTGCACGTCGTGATGAAGATGGCTATTACTGGATTACCGGTCGTGTCGATGACGTACTCAATGTCTCAGGCCATCGTCTGGGTACGGCAGAAATTGAAAGTGCATTGGTTGCACATGAGGCAGTTGCCGAAGCTGCCGTAGTGGGTATGCCGCATGACATCAAAGGTCAGGGGATTTGTGCCTTTGTCACCTTGCAGGCAGGGACTGAAAGTACTGAACAGCTGCGCGGTGAACTGGTAGCTTGGGTACGTAAAATTTTAGGGCCAGTGGCAACGCCAGATGCCTTGCACTGGGCACCCGCTTTACCTAAAACCCGTTCAGGAAAAATTATGCGCCGGATTTTAAGAAAGATTGCTGCCAATGAACTGGACAGTCTGGGCGATACCTCGACTCTGGCTGAGCCACAAGTCGTGGATCAGTTAATTGCTGAAGTGCAGCGTAATCAGGCATAAGTTTAGGACGTTCAAATACCGGCATTATTTGCCGGTATTTTTGTCTCAGGAATAAGCTCTGCATGCTTTCGAATATAGTGCCAAGCTGCAATCTGCTAAGCTAAAACCATGCTGAACTTAGGTCAAAAGAATGAATGTACGACAACAATATCTAGATCAATCTCCACTGCAAATTGCCCAGCAACTGGCAGAAACTTTTGCCCAAACGGCCGCAGTTCGTGACAAGCAGGGCGGTAATCCTAAAGCCGAGCGTGATCTGATTCGCCAGAGCGGTTTACTGGGCCTGTCCATTCCGAAACAGTACGGCGGTCAGGAAGCAGACTGGCAGACAATTTTTAAAACCATTCAAATTATTGCCCGAGTCGATAGTTCATTAGCACATGTTTATGGGTTTCATCATTTGCTGATTGCAACGGTTCAATTATTTTCCCAACCGGAACAATATGGTCCTTGGTTTGAACAGACCGCTCGGGAAAACCTGTTCTGGGGTAATACCTTAAATCCACTGGATCGTCGTACTACCGCAACAAAAGTTGCTGAAAAAGAATATATTTTTGATGGACATAAAAGCTTCTGTTCGGGCTCCATTGACTCCGATATTTTACTGTGCTCAGGCTATAACGATGCTGGAAAATTACTCATTGGGGTAATTCCAACAGCACGTAAGGGCGTAAGTTTTCTCGGTGACTGGAATAATATGGGTCAACGCCAGACCGATAGCGGCACCAGCCATTTTGAACAGGTTAAAATTCATGAAGATGAATTGCTGTTAAATCCGGGTCCACTGAGTACGCCGTATTCAAGCTTACGTCCTTTAATTGCCCAGCTGATCTTTGTACACATGTTCCTCGGTGTAGCAGAAGGTGCGTTTGAAGTGGCCAAACAAACCGTACAGACTCAAAAAGCCTGGTCTAAATCACTGGTAGAAGAGGCTGTGAATGACCCTTTTACCCAGAAGCATTTTGCCGATTTTTATGTGCAGCTGGAAAGCGTCCGTCTGCTGGCTGATAAAGCGATTCAAACCTTACAAGCTGCTTGGGATCTGGGCAATGATCTCACTGCCGAGCAGCGTGGTGAAGTTTCAGTGGCGATTGCTACAGCCAAAATCGCGGCCACCAATACATCTCTCTATATCACCCAGAATATTTTTCAGGTGATGGGCGCGCGTGCGACCACAGCCAAACTGAATCTGGACCGTTTCTGGCGTAATGTTCGCACCCAGACCTTGCATGATCCGGTAGATTATAAATATCAGGAAGTTGGGGAATGGATATTGACCGGGAAAGTGCCTGATCCAAGTTTTTATTCTTAATATGAAAATAAAAAGCCTCCAATATTGGAGGCTTTTCATATTAGATGAAGTGATAGTTTCTTCTAAATCTGCTTAAAGGCTTCTATGGCTCGTACACGAGAGGCTTTTAAATCGACAATCGGTTTTGGATAATCCAGTTCCAGATCAGGATTTTTGGCATAAGGTTCATGAATGGATTTGGCATCCAGATGCGCCAGTTCAGGCACCCACTGGCGGATATAGTCTCCATTGGGATCAAACTTCAGGGACTGGCTGACCGGATTAAAAATCCGGAAGTAGGGCACAGCATCCATGCCGGTTGACGCACACCATTGCCAGCCACCATTATTCGCAGCCAGATCGCCGTCAATCAGGTGCTGCATAAACCAGCTTTCACCCAGTCGCCAGTCGATCAGCAAGTTCTTACACAGGAACATCGCAGTGATCATCCTGACCCGGTTATGCATCCAACCTGTTGTCAGCATTTGCCGCATGCCAGCATCCACAATCGGAATTCCGGTCTGGCCTTGCTGCCAGGCAGCTAGATCTTCGGGGGCATTGCGCCACTGGATCTTATTGGTATTTTGCTTAAATGGTTGGTGTTTGGAGACACGTGGAAAATCAAACAGGGTCTGTAGATAGAATTCCCGCCACAAGAGTTCATCTAACCAGGTCTGCTGACCCACATCCTCAATCTGGAAATAGCCATCCTGAAAAAGAGCTTGCATACATTGGCGAACTGAAAGAACACCGATATTCAGATAAGGGGAGAGGCGGCTGGTACCATCAACTGCTGGCAGATCACGGTCGGTTTTATAATGAGCCATTTTGTCCTCGATAAAATCATCGAGCAGATCCAAGGCAGTTCGATCCTCCGCAGGCCAAAGTTGGGCAGCATGCTCTACCACATAATCCGCTGAGAATTTTTCAAGATCAACATTGGGGAGCTTAGTTGATAATTGGATTGGATCTTGAGCTTCAATCTCTGGATAGCAGGCGGGTACATCCAGAATTAGCCGCTCATAGCATTTTTTCTTAAAGGCACTATAGACCTGATAGGCTTGATTAGACTGATTCCGGATACTGCCAAGGGGAAACAGGATGCGATCATGATAGAACTCGACCCTGATTTGCTGCTGTTGCAGTAATTGCTGTACCTGAGCATCACGTTCCAGTTCATTGACGCCAACTTCGATATTGGCATGCAAGCTTTCAATTTTCAGGGTTTGACATAGATTCAATATTTCTGGCGCTAAATTTTCCCACAAAGGAATATTCAATATGATCAGCGGGATATTCAGTTGCTGTAGCTGCTGTTTTAAATATTTGAGCCGGCGCAGATAAAAATCAATTTTGATCCGGGCATCCTGATGCAGTTGCCATTGTTCGGGAGAGAGGACTGCTAGCGCAATGCAAGGTCCTTGCTGAGTAGCATGCCAGAGTGCGGCATGGTCATGTATACGGAGGTCTTGGCGGAACCAGATCAACTGCATGGGAATAACGTTCTGAATCGGAATCAGATTATTTTATTCATTCCACCTGAAAATTCTGTATAGAAACGTAGATATGGGCAGAATGATCAGTTAAAAAACCGCCTATGGTATAAGCGGCTCTTTCATTTAACGCTGGTGAATATTTTCTAAGGTATCCACCAAGGTACGCGTGGTCTGGTCAATTTCATAATTGACTTCATCACCTACTTTGGCATTTTTCCAGGTGGTCAGACGCAAAGTTTCGGGAATCAGATCAATCGAAATTTCACTATTGGCGCGATCGACGCGATTGATGGTCAGGCTGCAGCCGTTCAGACCAATAAACCCTTTCAGGAAAAAGTATTTGATATTGCCATCCGGGATCTGAATATCGATATGGTAGGTTTCACCCCGATGTTCCAGATTTTTAATGATTGCTGTGCCTTCGATGTGCCCATACAGATTATGCCCGCCATTTTCTGCACCGACTTTGGCAGAGCGTTCGACATTCACTTCATCACCTACTTGAAGAGATTTTAAGGTGGTGAGGGCAAGGGTTACATCGGAGATATCGAAGTGAATCTGGTTTAGCTTCTGATCAATAGTCGTTACGGTGAGGCAGACGCCGTTGATCGCAACACTGGCGCCAATAAAGACATCCTGAAAAAACTGATTTTCGTTGCTCACGATAATGGTAATGAAGCCATTGCCCTGGCGAATATCCACGACTTTTTCCAAGCCTTGTACGATACCGGTATACATAATTTAAATTTCTATCTCATCGAGTTTGGCTTCATTCTAGTCAAGAATGAAGCAGGCGGCTATCTCTATGCCGAGAACACTGTGTTGCACAAAAAAAATCCCTCAAGCCGAGCCTTGAGGGAATGAATCGTTATGCTGAGCATTATTATAGTTTAAACGAGCTCAGCTTCTTGTTCTTCTTGTTGCTGTTCAGCTTGCTGCGCTTCCAGTTCACGCACGAGTGGCAAGACTTTTTCACCGAAATATTCTACTTCTTCAATAAAGTGCAGGAAGCCTGAAAGAACCAGATCAACACCGACTTTTTTCAGTTCGATGATACGTTCTGCAATCTGCTCTGGCGTCCCGATCAGGTTGGTACGGAAGCCATCGTTATATTGCACCAGATCTTCAAACGTAGATTTGGCCCAGTTACCTTCACCTTCCTTACTGGCTGCGCCCGCTTCACGCGTTGCCTCACCGAAAGATTTTACCGCCTGAACATTGGCCTTGGCCACGATTTCTCGCAGTACTGCTTGCGCTTCCTCTTCGGTATCACGTGCAATCACAAACGCATTCACACCAATTTTCACAGAGTGATTGTTCGCTTTGGCTTTTTCACGAATATCATCGATCTGTTTTTTCAGCTCTTCCGGCGTATTGCCATTGGTGAAGTACCAGTCAGACACGCGAGATGCCATATCGCGCGCTGCTCGGGAACTTCCCCCCTGGAAGATTTCAATATGCGGTTTCTGTAGCGGTTTTGGACTCAAGGTATAGTCTTTGAACTGGTAGTATTTACCATCAAAACTAAAATTGTTTTGAGTCCAGACCCCTTTCAGGCTGCGAATAAATTCTTCTGAACGTGCATAACGTTCATCATGTTCCGGCCATTCTTCACCAATTGCATCAAACTCGCCACGGAACCAGCCACTTACGACATTAATCGCAATCCGGCCATTGGTGAGATGGTCAATGGTTGCCAGCTGTTTCGCTGCCAGCGCAGGCTTCCATGGGCCCGGCAAGATTGCGGCAATCACTTTTAAACGTTCAGTTTTCGCCAGAATGCCGTGACTGAAACTCACTGATTCATGCTGGTTTTCAGCGTTATAGCCCGCAGTAAAACGGATCTGGGTCAGGGCATAATCAAAACCTGCTTTCTCAGCAGTTTGCGCCAGACGGACATTATAGTCGTAGCTCCAATCAGTACGCTGTTCGATGTCGCTGACCACCAGACCGCCACTGACATTTGGAACCCAGTAAGCAAATACAATATTTTTATCTTGAGACATCTTTATTACCCTCTGAATGAAGCGGCTATTAAGCCACTTGAGTCTTTGGCACTTTCTTGCTGTGCAAACGGGATTCTGCGGCATCCAGACTTGGTACTGCAGCTGAAGGTAAAACTTCTTCCTGTTCGATTTGCTTGTTGATGCCTAGGTTCTGGTTGGCTTGCTGAGATTTTTCTTTAATAACCTCAGCACGCTGCCCCTTTGCTGGCGCCCATTCAAGGATTGGTAGGGCACGAGCCACTGCCAGGGTAATACGGGCACGGAGTAATTCGCTGTGAATGGTGTATTCAGGCGTAAAGTCACGATCTGTGGCATACACCCCGATTGGCAGAGTTTGTGCCTGGAAGAAGCTGAACAATGGGCGTAATTGGTGTTCAAGAACCAGCGCATGACGGTCACTACCACCAGAAGCTGCTAAAAGAACCGGTACATCTACCAGCGCCGTTTGTTCTACGAAGTCAAAGAAATGCTTGAACAGGCCCGTAAATGAAGCGCGGTAAACAGGCGTACCGACAATCAGGGCATCTGCTGCTTCAACAGCTGCCAAATCATCCTGCACGCGTTGCGGTAGCTGGTTACGGTAAATTGCACCACCTAAAAGCTGGCCAATTTCACTGAACTTGATGAAATGTACATTGATTGGCGTCGCTTCACCCAGTTCATCCAGAATGGCTTGAACCAGTGCTTCGGTTTTAGATGGGTGATTCAGGCCGCCAGAAACAGCCACGATGTTTAAAGGTTTTTGCTCGGAAAAATGGGACATGTGAAGTACCTAAAAATAGTTAAGCTCGGAATGGCCCTATTAATCCCGATTGCCGCAGTAGGTGTAAAATAACGAAATGCTGAAAAGTTATCTGATTTTTCTATATAAGCAGAAAATTTGCTTCTGAAACATAGAGAGCTGGATAAATAACTGATAACTATATTTATATTGAATAAAGATAAGCTATGCAGAATAGGAATAAATCATATATAAAAAAGTGATGAGAATTAAAGAATTATTGAAATAAGCCAAAATTTAAAAAAATTAAAGAAAAACTCCACATTATTTAAAAAATTGGCGATCTTGCATATCCATAAACTGGCTTGTGTGGTTAGAATAGGAGCTACTGTGCACAAGATCTCTCTCACGTCCTATGAATATTTTAATCGTTGATGATCATCCACTGTTTCGTCATGCTCTGATCCAAGCTGTTCGTTATAGTCTGCCACAAGCGCAGATTCATGAAACTGCAGCAGTCAATGAATTTTATGAACGTCTAGAAAATGGTCCTGAGCCTGATCTTGTCCTTCTGGATTTAAACCTGCCAGGTGCATCGGGCTTTTCTGCTCTGGTCCACGTTCGCGCCCAATATCCTTCGATTCCAATTATTGTCGTTTCTGCTCACGAAGAAGCCAGCATTATCCAGCGTGCGATTGCACATGGTGCGATGGGCTATATTCCAAAATCTGCGCATCCAAGCCATATTGGTGAAGCGATTCGTGAAGTCCTCGAAGGGGAAATCTGGTTACCACCCAATCTGCCAGCCAACATGAATTTCGATCCGCGTGCTGCAGATGAAACTGCATTGGCAGAACGGATTCAGTCACTGACACCGCAACAGTTCCGTGTCTTGATGATGGTGGCCGAAGGCTTGCTGAACAAACAGATTGCTTATGAACTGGATGTTTCAGAAGCCACGATTAAAGCGCACGTAACAGCAATCTTCCGTAAGCTGGGTGTACAAAACCGTACCCAGGCGGTGCTTGCTATTAATGCCTTGAATATTGAAGAAAAGAAAATGTAAGTGATACAGCTTACAAAATAAAAAAGACCTCAATTGAGGTCTTTTTTATTATGAGAATATTGCCAGATTAAGCAATATAATCCTGTTTTTGGGTGACATCGGTACAGAACATTGGATTCAATGCGGACTGCAATTCATCAATCTGTTCTTGAGTGACATAGCCTTTGGAGATCAGGTATTCTGCCACGCGGTCATCACGCAGACTCAGGAAAGTTGCATCATAAACCCCCAAGTCTACAAACAGGGCAGCAGTTTCCAGACTGTTAAAACGGTCCAGATAAACTTCATCTTCATACATCAGGAATACATGCTCGTCTGTGCTATTCGGATCGACCTGTAGGTGCTCTGCCAGTTCATGCGGGCAGGTTTTGATAAAGAGCAAGTCAGAGAGTTCATCAAACTGGGTGGTATCCAGGCAATCTTCTTCATTTTTCACTTTGCCGAGCCACGCTTTAAAGACCAGTACGGCACCACCACGCAGCAGCATACTCCAGATCTGATGGCGGGTTTTTGCTGGCAAATCTTCGGCTTCCGCTTCCAGAGATTCAATCAGCTTGTTTTCCTGTTCAGCCAGACGTTCAAATAAGCCTAAACCTTGCGGTTTGTAGGCATAAGGTTCAAAGACATCAAAATGCAGTTCATCAAAAACTTGCAGGGCTAAAGGAACCGCATGCTGATACAGGGTTTCAAGTGCCTGAATCTGGGTATCGTCGAGTTTGCTGTATTTAAACATTTGTGCCCAGTCGATGCTGGGTAATAAGGCATTAGCACCATATTGGCGATGGAATTGCTGAGTCTGTGCGGGAAGCTGAGCAATCGATTCATCGAGTTTCATTTTTATAACTCCTATCTAGCAGTGCAAATAGACCAGCTGCCAAAAGGATTTAGGCATTGTCAGATGGAAACTGATCGTTTCTTATATTGTCTATTTTTAGAACTAAGCTTGTTGTATTAAAAATACGACCAAAGTTCTATCTGCCATAAAATAGGATTAAAAATTAATTTAAAACAATTACTTAAATAATTGTAACTAGGTGTACACATGTATATTAATAGATTTGGTGGCTTTTGCCATAGAGAATGCTGAAATGATAATTTTGAGCAATTTATCAGCAAGAATTATGTGAAATTTGGTGCTTTTGGCACATTGGCCAATTTTTTTGCCAGTCAGGTAAAGATAGGTATTTATTCAGTATAAAAGATGCCCATCTTAAATCATTAAAATGGGCATTGAGATGAAAATAAAAAGTTCTAGCTGCCCGAGATTTTCAGACCGGATAACCAGGAACGGAGTGAAGCAGGCTTCAACGGTTTTTTCAGCAGGACAATATTTAAATCCTTCAGGCGCTGTGGCAGTTCCGGATCAGAATCTGCAGTAATCAATGCTACCGGAATATCACTACTAAGATGTTCCAGAATAAAGTCCAGACCGATTTTATCCTGATTTAAATGCTGATCGACCAGCCAGACCTGAATATTTTCCTGCTGGATCATTTCGGCTGCCTGTTCTGGTTCGGTGGCTTTAAAGACCTGATAGCCCCATTTGGTCAATAAGGTCGACATGCCTTCCAGAATGGTTTCATCATTGTCCAAACATAGAATCTTAAAGGCCTTGGACTTCAACGGCACAGCCTGAACAGGGGCGGCAACGACTTTCGGTGCTGCGGTCAGTGGCACTTCAATCATGAAGCAGGAACCTTTGCCCAGCTCGGAAGAAACATGAACTGGATAATCCAATAGACCAGTCATACGTTGCACGATGGCGAGACCAAGCCCCAGACCCTGTTCACCCCAAGGCGAAGTATGGCCACAACGCTCGAATTCCTGGAACAGCTTGATGCGCTGTTCTTCAGCAATACCGGGACCGGTATCCCAAACCCCGATCCGGATATGATTTGGCCGGTTGCTAGAACGCAGTACACCGACCACGACCTTACCTTTGGCGGTATAACGTAGGGCATTGCTGACAAAGTTCTGGATAATCCGGCGAATCCATTGTGGATCGGTGTCAATCCAGAACTGGGCATCATGCACTCGCAGTTTGATGCCACGTTGTGCCGCAATGGATTTGAATTGCAGTTCCAGATCACTTAATAAATCATGCAGTGGATAAGCCTGGCGTTTCGGCTGAATCGTACCGCCCTCCAGTCGGGCAATATCCAGCAGAGCTGAGAGCATGCTTTCTGCCCCATGCAGGGCACGATCCAGTTGCTGCAGGGTCTTGCGATCTTCTTCGCTTTGTACACTTTGCTCCAGCGCCGTACTGAACAGACGTGCAGCATGCATTGGCTGTAACAGGTCATGACTGGCGGCAGCAATAAAGCGGCTCTTGGACATATTGGCTTTGTCGGCTTGTTCACGCGCCAGTTGCTGTTCAGACAGGGCATCAGCGAGCTGCTGGGTACGATCCTGAACCCGGGCTTCCAGTAATGCTTCATTTTCACGGAAGGCAGTAATATCGGCAAAGGTCGTCACGAAACCACCGCCTTCAATTGGGTTACCCCGCATCTGAATCACGCGGCCATCTTTACGGATCCGTTCAAATTCATGCGCACTGCCGACCTGCATCCAGTGAATCCGTTTACGCACATGTTCTTCGACCGAGCCCGGACCACATTCACCGCGTTCAGCGTTATAACGGATTAGGTCAGCGATTGGACAGCCGACATAAACAATATCTTTTGGATAGTCGAACAGTTTCAGGTATTGGTTGTTCCAGGCGACCAGACACATATTTTCATCAACCACACTCACCCCTTGGGTCATATGGTCGATCATGGTCATGATCAGGTTCTGGTTAAAACGCTGCCATTGTGAGGCCTGATCCAGAATATTCGCCACCTGACCGAGGGCCAGGCCATTATTCACCATCGCGGTAGTCAGCAGGGTACGTGCCGAGGCTGCACCAATGGTACCGGCCAGATACTGCTCAGTAAAACGCCACCACATGCCATTGGCACTGCTATTTTCATTCAGTTCCACACTATTTTGAGCACAGAACTGCTGGAAGGCCTGCATGGTTGGACCTTCACCGGTAATGCGCTTGGCCAGCGTAATCAGGTCACCAACTTTTAAACGGGCCACATCCTGATGCGAGTAGCTGACATCAGTAGATGGACTTTGAGAAGGAAGCGGCTTGGTTTCATAGTAGAAGAAACTTTCCGCCTGAATCTGTTCAGCCACACTTGGACGGAACATCCGGGAAACCCAGATATATAGGAATGTGTTCAGACCTAGTGCCCAGACCACACCATGCGTTAAAGGATCAAAAGATTCGAAACCGATCAGGGCTTCAGGACGTAACCAGTTCCAGCCCAAAGGACCCTGTTCCAGAAAACTCTGGCTGAACTGCTGATAGGCTTCTGGCAGGCTGCGCAAAATCGTTGGTAATAGCAGGGTATACGACCATAAAGCGAAACCGGTCAGCAGGCCAGCATATACACCTTGCTTACTCCCGCCACGCCAATACAGACCACCAATCAGGGCAGGGGCGAATTGTGCCACGGCACTAAAGGCCAGCAGACCAAAGACTGAGAGCTGGTCAATATCATTAAAAAAGTTGAAGAACAGAAAGCCCATCAACATCACGGCTAGGATACAGATCCGGCGGGTAAATTTCAGTACCAGTGGTAAACGCTTGTCATGCCGTGAGATCAGGTTTAACCGCCAGAGCGCTGGCATGATCAGGTCATTACTCAGCATGATCGACAGGGCTACTGAAGACACCAGTAACATACCAGTCGAAGCCGAGAAACCGCCTAAGAAGGCCAATAAGGTCAGCCAGTCCTGATTATAGCTAAGCGGTAAAGACAGTACCGCGACATCTGGAATCGCTAAATATTGGGGAGCCGCATGCAGTGCCCAGCTGGCAATCGGGATAATTGCCAGTGTGGTCAGAATCAGATAAATGGCAAACCAGCGACGTGCACCACGGATATGTTTTTCATCCCGTAATTCAACCACTGCTACGTGGAATTGACGTGGCAAGCAGATAATCGCCAGTGCAGCCAACAGGGTCTGTACCCAGAAACTTTCCGGTACGCCAAACAGCTGTACATCATGGAAGGTTGACTGAATATCGCTACTGATCTGAGGCAGATTTTCTGGTGCTTCAAAAATAAAGAAACAGGCTACGGCCAGCAAGGCAAATAACTTAACAAAAGACTCAAAGGCGACAGCCAGCATCAGACCGCCATGCTGTTCGGTGTTGGCAATCTGCCGGGTACCGAAAATCATCGCCAGAATCGCCAGGACGCCAGTCAGGAACAGTACGCTATTGGTGGTACTGGCAATCCCGGCTGAAGGTTCCAGAATGACCGCCGCACTCAAGGCAATTGCACGTAACTGCAAAGCCAGATAGGGAATGATGGCAATCACCGCCAGAATGGTGACCAGCGAAGCCAGAGGCCCACTCTTACCATAACGTGCAGCGACGAAGTCGGCGATAGAGGAAATCGCATGATGCTGGCGTACCCGTCCCAGACGGCGCCAGATATCGTAACCAATCGCGACAAAGAGCAGGGGACCAAGATAGATCGGCAGGAAAATAATTCCTTCACGAACCGCAGCACCGGTCGCGCCATAAAATGTCCAGGAAGAACAGTAGACGCCTAAAGTTAAACTAAACAATAGCATGCGGCCACGGGTACTCAGCCGGCTGGCATGTTTTTCCCCATAGAAAGCGCAAGTAAAGAGTAAAGTGATATAGAGGGCGAGCACCCCTATGATGAGCCAACTGTTCATATAGCCTGATGTGTACTGTGCATGACGCTATGATACCGCATCATGCACTCAGCAGTTTAAATTGATCATTTTTTAACGACCAAAGTCTAAATTACAAGTCATTCTAAATGTTGTTATTTTGCAACAGTGATAATTCGAATTAAAAAATAGTAAGCCCATGGTGGGGCTACAGGAGTGTAACTATGGATGAGGCACAAGTAGAAAGAATTCTACAGAATCCCAAATTCAAAGAAATGGTACGTAGAAAAAGTACGCTGAGCTGGACCTTAACCGGCATCATGCTATTTGTCTATGTCGGTTTCATGTTGCTTGTTGGCTACAACAAAGAATTTCTATTGTCTTCAATTTCTGGCGGTGTAACGACCTGGGGTGTACCTCTAGGTATCGGTATCATTATTTTGTCTTTTATATTGTGCTGGGTGTATTCCTACATTGCCAATAACAAACTTGATCAGCTGAACAGAGAAGCAATTCAGGAAGTGGAAGCGATTACAAAAGAAAAGGGGCAACACTAAGATGAAAGGGATTTCATATCAAGCGCTTGCTGCTGCAGCGCTGACCTTGCTCAGCTCGGCAATGGCATTTGCTGGACCAGATCTGGGTGCTGCGGAGCAGCAAGCGACCAACTGGCACGCGATTATCATGTTTGTGATTTTCGTTGGAGCAACCTTATTTATTACCAAATGGGCTGCCAAACAAACCACAAATACTAATGATTTCTATACTGCCGGCGGCGGGATTTCTGGCTTCCAGAACGGTCTGGCCATTGCTGGTGACTTCATGTCTGCAGCATCTTTCCTCGGTATTTCCGCGATGGTATTCCTGTCCGGTTTTGACGGATTGCTGTACTCACTAGGCTTTATGGTGGGTTGGCCAATCGTTTTATTCCTGGTGGCAGAACGTTTGCGTAACCTGGGTAAATTCAACCTGTCTGATGTAGTGTCGTTCCGTCTGGAAGAAAAACCGGTGCGTACTCTGGCTGCATTAAGTTCACTGGTTGTGGTGGCGTTCTACCTGATCGCACAGATGGTGGGTGCAGGTCAGTTGATCAAATTGCTCTTCGGTCTAAACTACAACATTGCTGTAGTGATTGTTGGCCTGCTGATGATGGCTTATGTAATCTTCGGTGGCATGCTGGCAACGACCTGGGTACAGATCATTAAAGCCGTGATGCTGTTATCTGGTGCGACATTTATGGCTTTCATGGTCATGAAAGGCGTAGGTTTTAGTTTCACCAATATGTTTGAACAATCGATTCAGGTTTACTCTAAAGTACATGACCTGAGCCTTGCAGATGCAACCAAGATTATGGGTCCAGGTAATCTGGCTTCGAATCCGGTCGATGCGATTTCTCTTGGTCTGGCGCTGATGTTTGGTACAGCAGGTCTGCCACATATCCTGATGCGTTTCTTCACGGTCAAAGATGCCAAAGAAGCGCGTAAATCAGTGGTTGTTGCAACAGGCTTTATCGGTTACTTCTACCTGTTAACCTTCATTATCGGTTTCGGTGCGATTCTATATGTAGCAAATAATCCGCAGTTCCTGGATGTTGCGAAAATGGCAATCACAGGCAAGCTAGAGCTGGTGGGTGGTAACAACATGGCTGCGGTTCACCTGGCAGATGCTGTGGGTGGTGACCTGTTCATGGGCTTCATTTCTGCAGTGGCATTCGCAACCATTCTTGCGGTAGTTGCAGGTTTGACCTTGTCAGGTGCTTCAGCAATTTCACATGACTTGTATGCAAACGTATTCAAGAAAGGCCGTACTACGCCTGAATCTGAACTGCGCATGTCTAAAATTGCGACCCTTGGTCTTGCTATCTTTGCGATGATTCTGGGAATCCTGTTCGAGAAGCAAAACGTTGCCTTCATGGTGGGTCTGGCATTCTCGGTAGCCGCATGTGCCAACTTCCCGGTACTAGTACTGTCTATGTTCTGGAAAGGCCTGACTACACGTGGTGCTGTAATTGGTGGCGTGGTTGGTCTGGTGACTGCGGTAGTGCTGATTGTACTGTCTAAAGCCGTTTGGGTAGATACTTTCGCGATTTCAGATACACCAGTCGTTCCATTTAATGGTCCTGCATTATTTGCAATGCCATTGTCTTTCTTCTGCTGCTGGTTCTTCTCCATCACAGACCGCTCAGTGAAAGCACAGGCAGAACGCAAAGCTTTCGATGCACAGTTTGTTCGCTCACAAACAGGTATTGGAATCTCAGGTGCATCTGATCATTAAGATCTGATGTCCTAAAAAAGCCTCCTGATGGGGGCTTTTTTTATAGCTATAAATACGTAAGCTACCCAATGAAGAAGACATTGGGATAGTTTATCTAAAATTAAATACAGCTATTTTTAACTGAGATTTCAATGATTTTTATACAATCCTGTTTCTAACCATCAGCTAGATCATGCTATGTTAAGCCAGCGATAACAATAATGATGCGCGATAGGACATCAAGACAAATCTCATGAAGCACTCCCTGCTACGATTCTGGACCCATTTTAAGTATCTGCCTTCTGCCTGGCTGCTATGCCTGCAGTTACTGATTCTGATCCTGTCGATACTGAGTTATGACAGCGTTTCTTATCGCGCGGGTACATGGATGCTGGGGGTGGTGGTCTTGCTGGTGATTGCCAAGGTAATTCGTCAGACTCCGATGTTTACCATTCTGGGACTCATCTTTGTCGCAGGGGCCATCTTCTTTTCGTCATTAATTGTGTTGGGGCTGCGCTATACCTGGATCATGATCGTCGCGCATCTGTTTGAAGCCAGTGCCTACTTCAGTGCAGCGTATGGCCTGTTACGTTATATGTTTCATGACCGTTATCTGACCAAAGACGAACTATTTGCAGCGGGAGCAGTTTTCACATTGCTGGCTTGGGGCTTTGCTTTTCTCTATAGCATTTGCCAGTTATGGGTACCTTACAGCTTTTCGGACCCAGATCTAAAAGCTTATCAGCCGTGGCTGGATCTGCTCTTTCTGAGCTTTAGTGTGCAGTCTGCTACAGGATTATCTGATGTGATGCCGGTCAGTCCGGTCGCACGGATGCTTGCCATTATCCAAATGTTTGTCGGGGTAATGTATCTGGCCTTGATTGTTTCCCGTCTGATTGCCTTACAGTATATTTCCCGTCTTCCTAAACAGACTCATATACAACATAAGCATAGAAAGCCTGAGGAATAGAACGTACAGAGCTGCATAGCTTGGTTACAGTAACTTAACGGCTTTATTTTCCTGAATATTTTAAAATCTTAAGGTCCAAAACGTATCTTTGATCGTAATTCTCTCGATCAGAATGTTTTTACTTATCAATAATGATTCAAGCCTCCCGGCATTCAATCTATTAAAAAAAATGGGGGATCTATGCCTTCCAAACCTTCATCTTGGTTTGCCAATATCAATCCGAATGTCTTTATTAGTACAGTGGTGATTATCGCCATTTTTTTGGGACTGGTAATACTGGCACCTGATTCATTCGACCTGTTGACCAAGCAAATGAATGCGTGGATTACCACTTCATTTAGCTGGTTTTATGTCCTCTCCGTGGCGATCTTCCTGATTGTTCTGATTTATATTGCCCTGTCTGATATGGGGAAAATCAAACTCGGGCCCGACCATAGTCAGCCAAAATACAGCCAGGCATCCTGGTTTGCCATGCTGTTTACCGCAGGTATGGGAATTGGCCTGATGTTTTTCGGTGTTGCCGAACCGGTTATGCACTATGTCACACCGCCTGCTGGTGACCCGGAAACTGTACTGGCCGCACAGCAGGCTATTCGCGTGACCTTCTTCCACTGGGGCCTGCATGCCTGGGCGATTTACACCATTGTGGGTCTGTCATTGGCCTATTTTGCGTATCGACATAACCTGCCTTTAAAAGTTCGCTCTGCCTTATATCCATTGATCGGTAACCGGATTCATGGCCCAATCGGAGACGGGGTAGATACTTTTGCCACCTTAGGGACAGTATTTGGGGTTGCGACAACTTTAGGTTTTGGGGTGACTCAGATTAATTCGGGTCTGAATTACCTATTTGGAGTTGAGCAGACCTCCAGTACTCAGGTCATTTTGATTATTGCCGTCACTGTAATGGCATCAATGTCCGTATTTTTTGGTTTGGATAAGGGCATCAAACGCCTAGCTGAACTGAATCTGCTGCTTGCCTTACTGCTACTCATCTTTGTTTTTGTTACCGGTCCAAGCATCTATCTTCTGCAGACCACCATTCAAAACTCTGGCCAGTATGTTGCAAACCTGTTCAGTATGACCTTTAATCTGTATGCCTATCAGCCTAGTGGCTGGATTGGTGGCTGGACCATTATGTATTGGGCCTGGTGGATTTCCTGGTCGCCATTTGTCGGGATGTTTATTGCCCGAGTATCCGAAGGCCGCAGTATCCGTGAGTTCATTGTTGGGGTTCTACTGATTCCTACCGGATTTACCCTGATCTGGATGGGCTTTATGGGCAATGCTGCATTATTCAGTATCATGCATGAAGCCAATACTAATCTGCTTGAGGCAGTACAACGTGACTCCTCTGTAGCGCTGTTCGAATTTTTAGGTAATCTGCCATTTAATTCAGTGACCAGTATTATTGCTACGGTATTGGTTATCCTGTTCTTTGTCACTTCAGCAGATTCTGGATCATTAGTCACGGATTATCTCACGGCGAAAACCGAGAATTCACCGACTTGGCAGCGTCTGTTCTGGACCGTGTTAATGGCTTTATTGGCCATCATTCTGTTACTGGCAGGCGGGCTGGAAGCCCTGCAGTCGGCTACGATTATGAGTGCCTTACCGTTCACATTCATTATGCTGCTGATTTGCTGGGGACTGATTAAGGCCCTGCATCTGGATGTAACGAAAATGCATGCGCTACAAGCTGCGCGTATTACCCCACGGGCCATTCAGAACCCACGTAGCTGGCAACAGCGACTCGGTTTAATTATGCATTATCCGCATACGCATAATGAAGTACGTGATTATATTGATACGATGGTCAGTAAAGCCTTTAACAGTTTTCAGGCTGAACTGAAACGTCGTCACATCCAGGTGAAAATCTTTAAACTGGAAGATGGGATCGAGTTACGTGTCGATCATCAGAATGAAATGAACTTTATTTATCAGGTCATTGCTACCCAGACTTTAGCACCGAGCTTTATGCCGGATGCAGATTCTCCGCAATCTTATCAGGCAGAAGTCTTTTTAAGGGAAGGGGGGCAAAATTATGATGTGATGGAATGGACTCAGGAAGATTTGATCCAGGACATTATTGACCAATATGAACGCCATTTGCATTTTTTAAGTCTGGTCCGTTCTCCGGAATAGATATTTGATCCAATAAAAAAGGACGCTGATGCGTCCTTTTTTTACTCAGTCACTAATTCAGAAATTAGAAACGGAATTTAGCATTTAAGCCTACAGTTTGTGTATCACGAACTACAGCATTTTGAGCAAGATTTGCTTCGTAGTTTGAGTTCACATAACTAGCACCTACAGCAACTGCTGGAGTGATGAAGTAGTTTACGTTTGCGCCCCAAGCTTTGTCTGGAGAGTTAGCGTAGCTAGATTCCATATAAGATGCACCAACGCTTAATTTAGGGTTGATGTACAAAGTAGTACCTAGGTTGTAAGCAGTATCTTCACCATAAACCAAGCCGCTTTCGAAGCCAAGTGACATGTTAGTGCCGTCAATTGCGCCTACATATTTAGTACGAGCAGTGATTGCATCTTGGTCTTCAGCGATTGTTTGAGACTCAATAGCAGCTTTAGCAACGCCATTGTTGAACATGTTGAAAGCGTCATAAGAAGTTTGGTCTGCAACGCTTGTGTAACCTACAGCTACCAGGAAGTTAGGAATAGGAAGTACACCTACTTCTAATGCATAACGGTCGCCATTGTCATCTGGGTTACCAGCTTTGCTATCAGTGATAGTATGGCTATAAGAAGCGCTTGCATAAGCAGGAACAACTTTAGTTGGGATGTAAGCTTCACCTTTTGCACCAAAAGTATGGTGTACAGTACGATCACCAAATTCTTGTCCGTTTTCGCCGTATGTATAAGCAGCAGAAACATTAGATGCCTGGTTGATGAAAGCAGCTTCAGCTAAAGGACCTTTAGAAGCGTCTACATCTTTGAAGTAGTAAGTACCTTGAACAGCGCCAGTGAAGTCTTTGTCATTCGCAGTGTTGTCGATGTACTCTGACTGACCTTGAACTTCAAATTGATATGCTTGAGCACCGGTCATGGCTAATAATAAAGCAGTGGCTAAACCGAGTTTTTTCATGATATTTACCATTTTGTTACAAAAGATGTACAACAGAAACGTATTGTATTGTAACAATTTATTAAGTCAATCTGATTTGAAATCGCTATTTTTTTGTGCAAAATCATTGTATTGATTTTGTATAGCATTCACATAAATAAGAAATCTTTTAATTCTGAAAAAAATCTTTAATAACAATCTTGTATACAGAAAAAATTGTTAGAACTAATCAGGAAAATGAATTAATAAAGGATTTCTTGATTGTTTAATTAATTTGAATAATGGATTTTAATTCAAAAAACCAATTTATTTATCATGGTAATAATCACACTTATTACACTGCATTTAATAAAGACGTAAAAACTATAATATAAAACAAATTTATGAAAGAATTGATCGGTTTAGCGACAAAATCAGGGTTATAATGTGATGTATTTCACTGTTTTGTCTATAAATTGTGATATGTCATAAATCCTAGTAAATTAATGTGCTTTACATTGTTACCAAATTGACTGATAATAAAAAAATCAGGTTAGAGTTCATGTTTTTACATGATAATTTGACTGATTCTCCACATATTTTTGTTTTTATCGGCCCAGCTTTCCCCAAGGTTGGGCTTTTTTTTGCCTGAATTTTTTAGAAGCATCAGTTTACGAATTACTTCATAAAAGAAGATTAAAAAAACAAGTATAGAAAGCCGTCAAAGATGATTCTTAAATGCACATTAATGGTGCATTAATTCAATTTAAAACTAGCCTTATTTTATAAAATTGCAAAAAAAAACCTCAATTTCTATAAAGAATTGAGGTTTTTTCGCCAAAATTTGCGGGTAAATCAAAAAATCTGCTGAGGAATAATTTAACTCGCCCTAATGCGGTGCATTATGCACCTAATTGTTGCACGTGTAAATAGTTCAGAAAGCGAGTTTTTTAATTTTCTTATATTTTAAATTATGAAATTTTCATTCCTATTTATGTTTTAGTGATAATAGATGGAAAATCCTGAAAATATAAAGAGCTAAAACCTTTAAGAACATAAGAAAAACCTTCTGAAAATCAAAGTAATTGGGAAGAAATATTGATGATGAGTAGACGTTTATTTGTATAATCTATCTACTATTAAATGGGGAGTTCTTGATCCATGTGAAGGACTAAAAATCAAGATGAATACTTTGCGCTCTGAGAAAATCAGCAAACATCTGTACTGGTCGATGTCGATCATTATTTTATGTTTATTGTGTATTTGTATTCCCTTGATTATTGATAGTACTCAACATTATTTAAAATCAAAACAAACCTATCAGCAGCTTGATGCCTTACAACAGGTCACCGATCTCGCCAATAAAATCTCCCGTGAACGGGCACGCGCCAACAAAGTAATGCCCAGCTCGGTTGAGGAATTTGCCAAACATCAGCAGGAGTTAAGTGATTACCGTCAGGAAGTCGATCAACAGATGCAGATCACGGCTCAGGCACTCGATCAGGTGGGTTTTAATCACCTAAGCCAGCAACTTTTATCTGAATTGAAACCGAGCTTGCAGAATGGACGTCAGCAGGTCGATCTCTATACTCAAATACCTCGCCCGGAACGTACTGCACAGGAAATGGATCAGGCTATTCTCGCCATGTTTACTGCCTGGGATAGCAGCCGTAAAATTCTGAAAGGAGTAGTGATTGCCTCTGCTACGCCATCTGCCCGTTTGGATAATTACATGAGTGAAATCCTGTTTTTATCTGATCTCAGGGATCAATCGGGTCGGGTAGCGTCAAATGTTATGGCTCATGTGACATTTGGAACCCACATTCCAGAGCAAAACATTACCCGTTCCTTACAAGTCCAGCATCAGGTACGTTATCTCTGGGATATCATTGATACGCTACAGCCTGTTCAGGACAAAACTGATGAGTTTATTCGTTTACATCAACGGGTCGGCACTGAATTTATTCAGCAAGGTTTACCGATTGTGGAGCGACTGATTGAAGATAGCCGCCAGCAGCGTCCTTATTATTTAACTGGAACCCAGCTGACTGAAGCTATTGTAGATAAATTTACAACAGTGATTGATTTGCAGAACTATTTACTGCAATACACCAAAGATGTGGCTATTAAGGAAATGCGCCATGGTCTGAATCATTTGATCTGGACAGTGGCCTTATCTGGAATTTCCCTGATTACGGCAATTTTGACCATGATTTTTGCGCGTAAACGCATCTTTATTCCTTTAATTCGCGCACGTAAAATTTTATTTGATTTGTCCACTGGGTCTGAACGGAAGCAAGCACCATCAAAACTAAAAACAGACCGGCCTACTGAATCCTTATTTACAGCAATTCAAAAACTGCAGCATATGCTGCAAGAGCGTGAAGCATTAGAATTTCGACTGAAAAATATTGCCCATTCCGATTCCCTGACTGGACTGGCTAACCGTTTTGCGCTCGATGAATATATCCGTTTTATGGAAACGCATCCGACCCAGTTTAAGCGAACCTGCCTGATGATTATCGACATTGATCACTTCAAACAGGTCAATGATCAATATGGGCATATTATTGGTGATCAGGTTATTCAACTGGTTGCAGAACGCTTAAAAGCCAATGTCCGTGCTTCGGATCTGCTGGTTCGCTATGGCGGTGATGAGTTTCTGGTCCTGATTGAAAATATCGAGATGCAGCATGCTTTCATGCTGGCGAATAAAATCCGGACCGAAGTCGCTGAACATTCTATTCTGACCGCAGCTGATGAAGATATTCATGTATCGGTGAGTATTGGGGTAGCGATTGGTGCAGAGTCATGGTTTGCTTTACTGGAACAGGCCGATGAGGCGTTATTTAAGGCCAAAGCCAAAGGACGTAATGTGGTGGCTGAGGTTTAAACCACTTAACTGAATTTTTTAAGCTAAACAGTCTGAAGAGTCATAATTTTATAATTTATATTGTTAAAAAATAAAGTAAATTTCATTGAAGTTTTTAAAAAATATAAAAATTTAGGGGATCTTAAAATGAGTAAAAATTGTATTTTCTGTCAAATGGTAAAAGGGGAATTGCCATGTCATTTAATAGATGAAAATGATGATTTTATGGCGTTTCTTACTATATTTCCCAATACATTGGGCGCAAGCGTAGTGATTCCAAAACAGCATTATTCCAGCTATGCCTTTGAACTGAGTGACCAGGTGCTGACAAATCTAGTTTTATATACCAAGCAGGTAGCCCTAAAATTGGATCGTTATTTTGATGACGTTGGCCGAACAGCAATGGTGTTCGAGGGATTTGGTGTCGATCATGTGCATGCCAAGCTATTTCCAATGCATCAGACTAAAAATACCCATGAAAAATGGCAGCCAATTAATTCTTCAGTCGATAAGTATTTTGATGCTTATGAGGGCTATATTTCATCGCATGATGCTCGAAGGGCGGATGATCAAGCGCTGGCACAATTGGCTGAAAATATTCGCTCAATCGCATAGTCAAAAATAAAAGCCCCCTCTTTTTCAAAGAGGGGCACTCTCTCCTTTTTCAAAGGAGGATTGGAGAGAATAAAATTACTTCAATAACGGCTTTAAGAATTTCCCTGTATGTGAAGCTTTAACCTTCACGACATCTTCCGGAGTACCTTCCGCGATAATCATACCGCCACCCGCACCACCTTCAGGCCCAAGGTCTACCACCCAGTCTGCAGTCTTGATCACATCCAAGTTATGTTCAATCACAACAATGGTATTCCCTTTATTGCGTAGCTCATGCAGGATGTCCAGCAGCTTGGCAATATCATGGAAATGCAGACCAGTGGTTGGCTCATCCAGGACATACAGGGTTTTACCGGTATCCCGTTTGGCCAGCTCACGTGCCAGTTTTACCCGTTGTGCTTCACCACCAGAAAGGGTCGTCGCTGACTGACCTAAACGGATATAGCCCAGACCAACCTGATGCAAGGTTTCCAGACGACGATGAATCACTGGAATCGCATCAAAGAAATGCATGGCATCTTCAACGGTCATCTGCAATACATCAGAAATATTCTTGCCTTTGTAGTTCACTTCCAGCGTTTCACGGTTATAACGCTTGCCATGACAGGCGTCACACGGCACATACATATCCGGCAGAAAGTGCATCGCTACCTTAATCATGCCATCACCTTCACAGGCCTCACAGCGTCCGCCTTTCACGTTAAACGAGAAACGGCCAGCGGTATAACCACGCGCTTTGGCTTCCGGAGTCTGTGAAAACAGTTCACGAATTGGAGTAAACAAACCGGTATAAGTTGCTGGGTTCGAACGTGGCGTACGGCCAATCGGGCTCTGGTCAATATCAACCACTTTATCCAGAAATTGCAGACCATCAATTGAGTCAAACTTCTCAGCAGTTAGCGTGGTTGCACCATTCAGCTGAGTCGCTGCCAGTGGCAACAGAGTCCGGTTAATCAACGTAGATTTACCAGAACCTGAAACACCGGTAACACAGGTCATGATCCCTAAAGGAATGGTCAGATCGACTTTCTTCAGGTTATGCCCGGCAGCACCCATCAATTTGATCTGTTCTTCCGGTTTCGGTGGCTGAACCCGTTTTTTCGGTACTTCAATTTTCAGTTTGCCAGACAGGTATTTACCGGTCAGGGAATCTTTGTTTTCAGCGAGTTCCTGATAAGTTCCTTCTGCAATCACATGACCGCCATGCACACCGGCACCCGGACCAATATCAATAATATGGTCTGCAGCACGAATTGCATCTTCATCATGTTCGACCACTAAAACAGTATTACCGAGGTCACGTAGACGAATCAGGGTTTGTAACAGGCGATCATTATCACGCTGATGCAGACCAATCGAAGGTTCATCCAGCACATACATCACACCCATGAGGCCAGCACCAATTTGTGAAGCCAGACGGATACGCTGTGCTTCACCACCAGACAAGGTTTCGGCAGAACGGGACAGACTCAAATAGTTCAGACCGACAGATACCAGGAAGTGCAGGCGTTCACGGATTTCCTTGAAAATCTTGTCCGCAATTTCACCACGCGCACCTTCCAGATTAATGCCCTGATAATAGCTCTCGGCATCGCCAATCGACATACGGGTAACGTCGGCAATGGTCTTGTCCAGAATTTTCACATTACGTGAGATTTCATTCAGACGTGAACCATCACAAGCATCACAAGCGGCATTGGATAGATACTGCGCCAGATCATCACGCACATAATTGCTTTCAGTTTCGCGGTAACGGCGTTCCAGATGCGGCAAGATACCTTCAAATGGCATCACCCGGTTATGACGACGACCACGTTCATCAATATAGCTCAGGTCAATTTTTTCTTTGCCGGTACCGTAAAGGAATTTCTTCTTGGTGTTGGCATCCAGTTCATTCCAAGGCGTTTCTAGAGAAAAACCGAAATGCTCGGCTACTTTTTGCAGCATGCCATAATAATACGGACGCTGACGATCCCAGCCACGAATCGCACCTTGGCTGATGCTGACTTCCTGATTGGGAATCAGTTTGTCCGCACTGAAATGGCTGCGGGTACCCAGACCATCACAGACCGGGCAGGCACCAAAGGGATTGTTAAATGAAAACAGGCGTGGCTCCAGTTCTGCCACAGCGCGGTCACATTCCGGACAGGAGTGTTTGGCAGAAAATACGCGATCATCATTTTCACCTTTCATCCAGGACAAAATCGCAATATCTCCACCGAGACGCAGTGCAGTTTCAAAACTTTCTGCAATCCGGTTACCGAGATCATCACGTACCTTAAAGCGGTCAACCACGACTTCAATAGTATGTTTTTTCTTTTTGTCCAACTCGGGTGGTGGATCAATTTCCATGATCTCGCCATCGACACGTGCACGCACAAAGCCTTGGCTTTGCAGTTGCTCAAATAACGCTGTGTACTCACCCTTACGTTCACGCACGACAGGCGCTAACAATAACAGCGCAGTGCCTTCTTCCAGTTCTTTAACCGCATCGACCATTTCAGTTACGGTCTGTGCCACCATAGGCAGGTCGTGTTCCGGACAGTAAGGTGTACCTACGCGTGCATAGAGCAGACGTAAATAGTCATAGATTTCGGTAATGGTACCTACAGTCGAACGCGGGTTGTGGCTAGTCGATTTCTGTTCGATAGCAATGGCCGGGCTTAAGCCCTCAATCGAATCAACTTCCGGCTTTTCCATTTGCGAAAGGAATTGACGCGCATAGGCAGACAAAGATTCTACATAACGACGTTGACCTTCCGCATATAACGTATCGAATGCCAATGAGGACTTACCTGAACCAGACAGTCCCGTAATCACCACAAACTTGTCGCGTGGAATATCAAGGTTCACATTTTTCAGGTTATGGGTACGTGCACCTCGAATACGGATGTGACTTTGGCTCATGCAATGATCCTAGAAAATTCATCAAAAACCTTTATATGATACCGAATGAAAAATGTTCAAGTGCAAATAAAAGTATTTTAAACGTCAAGTTGTGTCGGATATTGGTCAAAAGATCAGTACTAAAGCAACTGGGGGAAAACGTAGATTAGATTTGCTCTTTTCCAAACATCTAATAGATAAAATTTCATGATGCATAATGACATCAAAATTAGCTTCACTTTCCATCATTTAGGGTTTGGTTTAAAAATAAAAAAGCCCTGCATTGGACAGGGCGTAGTCAATAGAAACTAAAATTAATCATCCAGACCCGGCCATTGGCGCTGTTCATAAGCACTGTCCCAGAACAGCCATTCCAGACGTGCTGCATGGGTATAGGCCTGATGCATTTTTTCCAGAGTATCGGCATCGACCCGCGCTGCCACCCGATCCACAGTAGCAATTACATTGCGTACCGCTGTATGAAAATCCTCACCGGCATAGGTATCAATCCAGGCCTGATACGGATTATTCGGCGCTGCCTTATCGACAATATCCTTACCCACTTCTGCATAGATCCAGAAACATGGCAAAAGGGCAGCTAGAACCACCGGATAACTTTCTGCCCAGGCCGTTGCCTGTAAATAAGAAGTGTAATGATGGCAGGCCAGAGTCAAAGGTGTATTTTCAAATTGGGTTTTGCTGATGCCAAAATCCTGCATAAAGCCATCATGTAGGCTGCGTTCGACTACAATGGCAGTTTTAGCGGCCTCACTAAACTGGATCACGTCATCTGCTTCAAAAGCTTTGGCTGCACAGACTGCCAGTGCACGACCATAGGCCAGTAAATAATGCGCATCCTGAATTACATAATGACTAAAAGCTTCACGGCTTAATGTCCCCTGCGCCAGTTGCTGGTTAAAAGGCAGCGCCAATGTCTTTTGATAAAGTCCGAGATTACGTTGCCATACGTCTTGAGAGAAACCCATACTGAAATCCTTAGCAGTTGAAGTCAAAACATCCAGCACTATAGCAAAGATGAATCTGTTTAAAAGATCAGCAAATCTGAAAAGCAGAAAATACCTAAAAATGGTTCAGGAAGTGCTTTGGTTTAGGCGGCAAAAGTTTCATAATTGGGACAACTTTGAGTCTTAGTATTTCTCTACGTTTAAAGAAATGCATTTAATGAAATTTATCTAAGGTCGATATATATGTTGAAACATTTTGGTTTCTCAATCGTATTTTCGATCGTGTGCCTTGGTTTGTCTGCTTATTGGGGATTTACCCATGGTCCGGAAGCGGGCCTGCAAACCATGTTCACAGCACTGACCATTACCGCTATTCTGGCGATTATGGAAGTGTCGTTGTCGTTTGATAACGCGGTTGTCAATGCATCCGTCCTGCGCGGTTGGGATCATTTCTGGAAAATGATTTTCCTGACGGTCGGGATTCTGGTTGCAGTTTTCGGGATGCGCCTGATTTTCCCGGTGGTCATTGTGGCCGTGACTGCGGATATGGGCTTTATGGAAGTGGTGCAGCTCGCCTTAAATGCACCCAAAGAATATTCGGCCAAACTGATGGCACATCATGCCGAGATTTCTGCCTTTGGTGGTGCCTTCCTGATGCTGGTATTTCTGAACTTCTTCCTGGATGAAGAAAAAGACACCCACTGGTTTCGAATGCTGGAACGCCGTCTGGCGCATCTGGCGAATGTTCCGGCGATGTCAGTCTTTATTACCCTGATTGCCTTGTTAATCATGGATTTTCAGGTCGAAGAAGCAAAACGTCTGGATGTTATTCTGGCCGGGATCTGGGGGATCGTGATTTATATCGGGGTACAGGTCCTAAGCCATATGCTGGGCGGGGAACCGGAAGTAGACGAAGAGGGTAATGCCGTTCGTCACGATGCTGAAGGTGTACCGACTGGCGTGGTAAAAGCCGGCTTTGGTGGTTTTCTTTATCTGGAAGTACTCGATGCATCTTTCAGTTTTGACGGTGTGATCGGTGCCTTTGCGATTACGTCTGACGTGGTAATCATCATGTTAGGCCTGGCCACCGGTGCGATGTTCGTACGTTCCATGACTATTTATCTGGTCGATAAAGGCACGCTGGATGCCTATATCTATCTGGAACATGGCGCACACTATGCGATTGGTGCTCTGGCATTTATCATGCTGGCAAGCAGTACCGGTGTACATATCCCTGAAGTGGTAACTGGTCTAATCGGTGTGGCTTTCATTATCTGGGCAGTCATTGCTTCAATCCAATATACCAAGCGTCAGTTATTAAAAGCAGGCAAATAGTCCTGTGATCGCTGAACAGAAGCGTAGCTCCGGCTACGCTTTTTTATTTTTCAGATAGTCCTCATCTTTATTTCAAATAAAATTCATGCATTCCTTTGAGCGGAATGGCCTATAATCTGCGCATCAAGATTAACTAACTCGATCGCCAGACTTTATGATGAATGCCTTAGAACGTCGCTCGACCTTTGCCCTGAGCAGTATTTTCGCACTGCGCATGCTGGGGTTGTTTATGATCATCCCTGTATTCTCTGTAGCAGGGCAGTCATATGAATATGCTACGCCGGCACTGATTGGTCTGGCGGTGGGTATTTATGGCCTGACACAGGCCATTTTGCAGATTCCGTTTAGCCTGATCGCGGACCGCTATAGCCGTAAGCCACTGGTGGTTTTAGGCTTGTTGTTATTCGCTCTAGGTGGCGCGATTGCTGCAATGTCTGACACCATTTATGGCGTGATCATTGGTCGTGCGATTGCCGGTGGTGGGGCAGTTTCAGCAGTGGTAATGGCCTTATTGGCTGATGTGACCCGTGAAGAAAACCGCATGAAAGCCATGGCGGTGATGGGCATGAGTATCGGCCTGTCCTTTGTGGTGGCCTTTACCATGGGGCCGTGGGTGACAGGACTGGTCGGCATTTCTGGTCTGTTCTGGGTGACTACCGTAATGGGCTTGGCTGCGATTGCGATGCTGTTGATGGTTCCTAAAGTCACTCGTCATCATAAAAATTTTCAGCAAGGTTATGTAGAGCAGCTAAAACAGGTCCTGAAAATGGGAGACCTGAACCGTCTGCATATTTCAGTATTTACCCTGCATTTGCTACTTACAGCGATGTTTATTTATGTGCCATCGCAACTGATTGAAGTTGCTGAACTGCCATTATCGAGCCATGGCTGGGTCTATCTGCCGCTGCTGGTCGTGAGCTTGTTTTTTGCCTTCCCAAGCATTGTACTGGCAGAAAAATACCGCAAGATGCGCAGCATTTTCCTGACAGCGATTGGCGGTATTATCCTGGGTCTGCTGATCATGATTTTTGGTTTTGAGTCTAAATATGTGCTGATCGGTGGATTGGGATTATTCTTTATTGCTTTTAATGTCATGGAAGCCTTACTGCCCTCCTGGCTATCCAAAGCAGCCCCGATTCAATCCAAAGCCACTGCGATGGGCGTGAATGCCAGCAGTCAGTTCCTGGGTGCGTTTTTTGGCGGGATCATTGGTGGACAATTGTTGTTACTCAACAACACTTCGCTCGGTTGGAGTATTTTATCGGCAATTGCTATAATTTGGCTGCTCATGAGTTTTGGGTTGGCTCAACCACGCTATCTTTCATCGCTCGTGCTTCGTCTGCCAGAGAGTAAACAAACAGATGAATGGACTTCTCAACTTTTGGCGATTCGTGGTATTGAAGAGGTTGTGGTCATGTCTGAACAGCAAGTCGCCTTTGTCAAGGTCGATAAACAGCAGGTTGATGATGTTTCGCGACAACAATTAACGCACTTGTTAGGTAAAGAGGTAGCCATTTAAACATAACTCTTATAAAGTAAAATATAGAAATAAATAGGAAGTGTACGTCTGATGCGTGGTGTTAATAAGGTCATTTTAGTTGGTACTTTAGGTCGAGATCCTGAGACCAAAACTTTCCCAAATGGTGGTTCTCTCACTCAATTCTCTATCGCAACCAGCGATTCATGGACTGATAAAAATACGGGCGAACGTAAAGAGCAAACCGAATGGCACCGTATTGTGCTGCATAACCGTTTAGGTGAAATTGCACAGCAATATCTGCGCAAAGGTTCTAAAGTTTATATCGAAGGTTCATTACGTACCCGTCAATGGACAGATCAAAGCGGTCAAGAACGCTACACAACGGAAATCCGTGGTGAGCAAATGCAAATGCTGGATTCTGGTCGTCCACAAGGCGAGCAGGGCGATAACGGGTTTAACCAGCCACGTTTTAATAACAATAACCAGGGTGGCGGTTATAGCAATAATTCACAAGGTGGTTATGGCTCAGCGCCTCAGCAAGGCGGTTTTAACAATAATCAGGGCAGTGGTTATGGCAACAATAACCAAAATAACCAGGGTGGTTATGCGCCGAAGTCTGCACCTGCTCCAGTAGCAGCACCTGCAGCCGATCTGGATGATGATCTTCCGTTCTAATCCCGACATTAGAAAGGCAAATCATCATCAAAACCCGCCATTTGGCGGGTTTTTCATATCTGGGTTCTTCTATTTTTTCACTGAGACCCACATGGTGATCACCGCCCGAAACACAACTTCTTCTGTAGTATCTTTAATTTCTACATTGACCAGATAATCGCTGCCTTCATTCCATATAAAGTTAGGCTCGGCGGGTGTCGCAATCGCAACCAAGTCAGTAGTAGCTTTTTTGACATATTCGACCTGCATGCCTTTAGGAATCCAGCGATGGGTCTTTGGAACGGTTGCATCGGTCATGGTACCGCCTGCCAGTTCAGCCATGTTACACATGGCAATCGCGTGTACAGTGCCTAAATGATTCAGTACGGCACGATGTTTCTTAATGCTCACTGCACAATAACCAGGCTTTAAATCTTCAAACAATGGAGAAATACTGCCGAAATAAGGTGCTTTTAGACAAAGTAATTTAGAAAAAAGATATTTACCGGCTGGCTTATTTTCTAAGCTTTTCCAGATTTTTAGGGCTTGGCTCATTTATAACTTCCTGTATATTATTTTTTAATCAGAATAATATTCTCATACAGAATATTATTCTGTATTGGCGCATCTGACAAAAACCAGACATCAGGCTGCCAGCCTGCTTTTAAAAATAGAGAGGATTTAAATATTAAAGATGCAAAACATGGAATTGCTGGAAAGGATTTTTAAGGGAAGACGAGCTTTACTCAAACGTCAGATTCTGGAATGCTCATTGACAGAATTTCTGCGTACAGGCATTGCTGCGACTACGATTGAAATGATTCGTGATCAGGCCGATACCAGTATCGGGGCGATCTATCATCATTTTAAAAACAAGGAGGGGATCATTGCAGCACTGTATATTGCAGCGCTCACAGATCAGTCAAAGCAGCGTTTGCAGGCTCTGTCACAAGTTCAGGGTATTGAACAAGGCATAGAGGCGGTGATTCAGAGTTATATCGATTGGGTCGTAGCGTATCCTGATTTTGCCCGCTTTCTTTATGCCGCGCATCATACAGTTCAAAGCAGTGATTTCAAAAAGGAGTTACAGCAGTCGAATCAGCAGCGCAATCAGGAATTAAAGCAATGGCTGGCTCAGCAGGCAGATATCGGGCAATTACAAGCTGTTCCCTTAGAACTGCTTATGTCACTGATCATTGGACCCACTGAAAGTTATTGCCGGAGCTGGTTATCTGGTCGAGTTCAAACCTGCCCTAAATACTATGCGGCAGCCTTAGCAAAATCGGCCTGGCAATCTATACAGCATTTTCAAGAAAGTAAAACCGTCAAAATCGATTAAACAAATCAGAAAGATAAAAATAAAAGGAATTATAAATCTGAAAAGCCGATAATTTTTATGAAAAATTACGGTTTTACCTATCGGTGGTTTTTGCGTATTCTTAACTACATCAAATGAACACACACTTTCACGAATAGATAGGAATAGACTTATGAGTTTAATCAATACTGAAGTTAAGCCATTCAACGCAACTGCTTACCACAATGGTCAATTTATTGAAGTGTCTGAGCAAGATATGAAAGGCAAATGGTCTGTAGTATTCTTCTATCCTGCTGACTTCACATTTGTTTGTCCAACAGAATTAGGCGATCTTGCTGATCAGTATACTGAATTCCAGAAACTGGGTGTAGAAATCTACTCAGTATCTACAGACACGCACTTCACGCACAAAGCTTGGCATGACACCTCTGACGTAATTGGTAAAATCCAGTACCCAATGATCGGCGATCCAACCTGGACTTTGGCGAAAAACTTTGAAGTGCTGATTGAAGCTGATGGTCTGGCGGATCGTGGTACTTTCGTGATCGATCCAGACGGTAAAATCCAGATCGTTGAAATCAACGCGGGTGGTATCGGTCGTGATGCACAAGAACTGCTTCGTAAAGTAAAAGCGGCTCAATATGTACACGCTCACCCAGGTGAAGTATGTCCTGCAAAATGGAAAGAAGGTGAAGCGACTCTTGCTCCTTCAATTGACCTGGTCGGTAAAATCTAATTCGATAACACGTTATCGAAGTTGAAAAAACTCAGCCCTCAGCGCTGGGTTTTTTATTGTCTACCGGAATTGAAATAATAAACTTAAATGGTATAACCTCTATGACCTTCTGCCGCAGCACGCAAGCCTTCAACCAGATGTTCAATCAGTTTTTCCATGACCAGACGCTGGCCTTTGCGTGAGACATAGACCAGTTGGACAGTACCTATATTGGAACACCATTCTGGCAGGATGTGAATCAGGCGACCTACTTTCAGATCTTCTTCCACGGTTAAATAAGGCAGATCGGCAATGCCCAAGCCATCCAGTGCAGAATAATACACACCAGCCAGATCATTACTTTTGATTCGCGGTTCCAGTGGAATATCCATTTGTTCCTTGTTATTCGTGTGATATAGATGCCACTGATAATGCTGTTTTTGAGTGCCGAGAACGATAGTAGGAAAATTATTGATTTCAGTTGGATATTGTAGCTGTTGACTCTTGAGCAGTTCCGGGCTGGCGACCAGACAATGCGTAGTTTTAATCACATCCCGAACCACGATGCTGGAATCTTCATTGGCCTCAAAGTTGGTGCGGATGGCAAGGTCAATATCATCATGCAGTACATCGACGCGGCGGCTGGTGATTTCCATTTCGACCTGTACTTGCGGATAGGCTTTTAAGAATTCATTCAGTAACTGGCGAATCTGGAAACGCATCATCACTGAAGGGCAGCTGAGCTTGACCAAACCTTGCGGTTCGCTTTTCTGCTTGAGTAGGACACTATGGGCACATTCCACCTGCTGAATCAGCTTTTCACATTCCTGATAAAATTCTTGACCAAGTGGTGTCACTTTAAAATGCCGGGTTGAACGCTGAATCAGGGTAACGTTAAAACGTGCTTCCAGTTCCAGAATACGACGACTGAGTTTGGACTTGGTGATGCCAGAGGCGTCACTGGCTGCACTAAAACCACCATGCTTTACCACTAGGTAGAAATAATAATAGTCATCAAAAGAATGCACGTTTCACCTCAATCGCCCTGTGTTTATGCCATATCCATCATAGGGGAAATCTGACTTGGGCTATATATTTTCTAGCAAAATCTCATTTGATTTTTATACTAAAAAGCGACCCATGGGCCGCTTTTTTAAGTTGTAGCAGATTATTTCTGTGTTGTGTTCTGGTTATAGCTATTGATCAGGTTACGGTAATCTGGGATATGGTTGCTGAATAAAGTACCCAGACCTTCAATATCATTACGCCAGTCACGGTGCAGTTCACAAGCCATGCCAAACCAGGTCATCAACTGCGCACCCGCCTGAGACATACGATTCCATGCCGAGTCACGGGTCAGATGATTAAAGGTACCTGAAGCGTCAGTCACCACGAATACGTCAAATTCTTCTTCCAGTGCAGACAGAGCAGGAAAGGCCACACAGACTTCAGTCACGACACCAGCAATAATCAGCTGTTTCTTACCTGTAGCTTTTACTGCTTTGACAAAGTCTTCATTATCCCAGGCATTGATCTGGCCAGGACGGGCAATGTACGGTGCATCCGGGAACATGTCTTTCAATTCAGGTACTAGGGGACCATTTGGACCCTGTTCAAAACTGGTCGTCAGAATCGTTGGCAGATTGAAATATTTTGCCGCTGCAGCCAGTGCCAGCACATTGTTCTTGAATTTGTCCGGGTCAATATCACGTACCAGCGATAGCAGGCCAGTTTGATGATCGACCAGCAATACAGCTGCATTGTCCTTGTCTAAACGCACATAGGGTTTTGCCATTTTTATTTTCCTCTAATGAAATCAGGTGAGCAGATCAGCCACTGATGGCGACATGCGGTGATTGCATGTTAGAGATAAAAATAGGACAAATTAAGTCTAAGCTCCGGGACAGTTAATCTCAAAAATAGAATAATGGGAAAATTAAAATAAAATTCTGTATTTATTGGTGACAATTTTCATGATTTAAACCTACTATTGTCTTATATTTGGGATACTGCATTTCAGTAGCCTAGTATCGAGTACTGCCTGTAAAGCATACAATGGCTGCATGTTCATCCTATTGTATATAGGAGTAAAAGATGAAAAAAGTCATTGGTGTCTACCGTAATCAAAACATGCACTGGGTCGGTGACGGCTTCCCGGTGAAAAACCTGTTTTCTTATGATCGTCTGGGGCAGGCCATTAGTCCATTTCTACTGCTGGACTATGCAGCGCCGTATCATTTTGCATCGACTACTGAGCAGCATGGTGTAGGTTCGCATCCGCATCGTGGTTTTGAAACTGTAACCTTGGCTTATCAGGGTGCAGTGACCCACCAGGACTCCAGTGGCGGTGGCGGTACGATTCAGACCGGCGATGTGCAGTGGATGACAGCGGGTGCCGGAGTGGTGCATGAAGAATTTCATTCCCCAGATTTTGCTCAAAAGGGCGGTCTGTTTGAAATGGTTCAACTCTGGGTCAACTTGCCAGCCAAAGACAAAATGACTGCACCACGTTATCAGGCCATTACTGCAGCCGAGATTCCACGGATTGAAATGAATGAAGGTGCAGGACATATTCGGGTGATTGCCGGAGAATTCGGAGGTCATTATGGCCCTGCGCATACCTTTAGTCCGGTAAATGTCTGGGACGGCGAGCTAAAAGCAGAGTATGAAACTACGTTACATGTACCTCTCGGACATAATGCTTTGCTGGTTGTACTGGCGGGTGAGCTGGTGGTAAATGGCAGTCAAAAAGTCCTGGATAGCTCTATTGTCATGTTTGCGCGCGATGATGATCCTGAAATTCAGCTACAGGCCTATCAGGACACTAAATTTCTGCTCTTGACCGGTGAGCCGCTGAATGAACCTATTCAAGGCTATGGCCCATTTGTGATGAATACCAAGGAAGAAATTATTCAGGCATTTCAAGATTTTAATCAGGGTAAATTTGGTGAAATCGCGGTACAGGCCGAATAATACAGTCAGTCTTAAAACAAAGAAGCCTCTGCACAAGCAGAGGCTTTTTTTCTAATGCGCTGGAATTTCTTGTCGTTTTTACGAGTTTCTGGGATAAATTCATTTTGTTTATCTCTATGAATTTATCTCTTTCTTATGCTGCATATTATAGGGTATTTCGCAGTCTTTGTAAACCGATGATTAAAAAATCGGTTAATTAAGCCATTTGTTTTTTAAAGATTTATTTTTAAATATTTAAATATGACGAGAGTTTAAGTCACTCTATATAAAGACGTTTTTTGCTATTCAAAAAATGTAATTTATTTGTAAAGTTGCGTTAACCTAGACTTACGAAAAAAAAGTATTCTGGAAGATTTTAATAACCTATTTGCTGAAAGCATGGTTCATAATTTCTTTTAGTTTTTCAATGACGGATGATCAGATTGGATATCGCAGTAATTGGTAGTGGCATGGCTGGACTGGCTACTGCCAGAATTCTTCAGGACGCAGGACATCGCATTACTATTTTTGAAGCGCTTCAAGGTCGCGGCATGGACAGTCATAGTCTCGAATTTGAAGGAGGCCTCATTGACGCACCTTTACGTGTGATGAATCCTTATCTGTGGAAAAATACCTTAAGTCTGGCGACTCATCTGGGCATTAAAACTTACCCGGTACGTACCTATATGGCCTGTAGCTGGCTGTTTGAAGACCGGGTAGAAACCTGGCTAACCACATCACGTAGCCGGATCGGTAATATTCCGATTATCAATAACCGCAAAGGCATCCAGCAATATGGCTGGCGTCTGGTTAAAGGTTTGCTGCAACTCAAAACAGCCTTGGCAAAATTCTTTAAATCCAAAAATCAGGACATCAGCCTGGCAGAATTTATCAATCGCAATGAGATTGAAGAAGTGTTCTGGCATGGTGCGGTGATGCCGGTGCTGTATACCATCTGTACCTGTAACCCGAAAACTATTGGTGAATGGCCAGCCAAACCGCTATTGATTTTCCTGCGTCAGCTAACGGATGGTGATGCCTTGTTACGTATGCAGGGCGGTACTCCGGCTTTGGTAGACAAACTGATTGAAGGCATTCACATTGAAAGTGGTGCACCAATTGTCTCAGTGAAAGAGCAGGGCGACAAAGTACTGGTAGAAAATGCAGCGGGTCTGTCGAAAACCTTCGATCGCGTCGTGGTGGCGACACCAACCAATCATATTGATGAATTCCTGGATCATGAACAGTTTGGCCGTGATATCGAGCTGTTAAAGAAATTCAAATTTGAACAGGGTGAATTGGTCATTCACCGCGATAGCAGCGTGATGCCACCAAAGCGTAAGGATTGGGCTGTACTCAGCTATATGATGGATCGCAAGTTTACCCGTCAGCAATTTACGGTTTGGCTGAATGCGGTTGAACCGAGTCTGGTGGGTAAATCACCGGTATTCCAGACCTGGCGCCCTGTGACTGAGATTGATCCGAAAAAAGTGATTTCATCAGTGACCTTGACCCGTGCGGTAGTAGATGCCAATACCATCGCTCTCAATAAGGAATTACAGCATCGTCATCTGGAAATGAACCGTAAAGTGTTCTACTGCGGTTCGTGGTCATCGGATGGTTTGCCAATTCTGGAATCTGCTGTGACTTCTGCTATGAAAATTGCCGCAATTATGGGGGCACCGTTGCCATTTGAAGGACTTAAACCTAAGATCGAGGTAGCACCCCAACTCGGTTATTGATTGATGCAATGGTTTCAGGCACTTCGTCAGCGTCTTCCTCAACATAAATATGCAATTGATGCATCGTTGCTGGGAGATCAGTCACAGTTGCCCTGGAGCAATCTGGGTTATTGGTGGGCAGGGCAGCAGAATTATGTAGCTGCCTGTGGAACTTTGGCCGACCGTTTGGCAGAAACGGTCGGTTTAAATTCAAAGGATAAATTGCTGGATCTGGGCTGTGGCCAGGGTGCCAGCCTGTTGCACTGGCAGCAACACTATCAGGTGCAATATCTGGCCGGTGTAGAACTTCAGCCTGCTTGTGTGGCGAATATTCAGCAACATTTACCTAATCTCAATGCCATCTATCCGGCTTCTTTCCTGCGTTTAAAAGACATGCATTTTTCCCAGCGCTTTGATGTGGTGCTGTGTCTGGATGCTGCCTATCATAGTTCCGTTCCCGAACTTCTAGATCAGGTACGCAGTGTATTGAACGCCAATGCACGGATTGGCTTTCATCATCTGATCTTGTCGGAAAAATGGGACAGCTTGAATGCGCTGCAAAAGCGTAAATATCAGTTTCTGCTGAAATCCGCCGATGTCGATTTAAAAAACCTGATGTCGGAAAATGAGCTTTATCATTGTCTGGAAAATTTTGAATTTAAGAATATTCAGATTGAAGATCTGTCCGAAGCGGTATTTTCAGGTTTTGCTGATTATGTAAATCAGAATTTAAATTCAAAGAAATTGAAACAAAAAGGCAAAAGACTGGATCAGTTTAAAATCCGGATGACGGCAAAGCTTTGTCGAAAGTTATATCAGGATGGGATCGTGCGATATGTACAGGTGACAGCGCAGGCGATCTGAATATTCAAGGCAAAAGAACAGCTATATAAAAATACCAAGCCCAGAAACATCAAAGCCTCACTAAAAAGCGAGGCTAAGAAAATGGTGCCGGCACACGGATTCGAACTGTGGACCTACTGATTACAAGTCAGTTGCTCTACCAACTGAGCTATGCCGGCGTTGTGGAGTGCATTTTACAGATTTTTCCTAAGGGCGCAAGCCAAAAAATAACCGTTCAATCTTATAACCAATTTTTTATTACTGATCATTGAATCATCTTCACTCAGGCATAACATTTAAATCATAAAATTGCCCACATCAGTGATATGGGCAAGGCTAAAGGTCTGATATTTAAAATCTATTATGAATGAGTTAAAAGGGAATTATCTGCTTTTGAGTATCCGATCCAGGTCTTGTGCGCATTCCTCTAAAGTAAAGGCCATATCAAACTGCATTTGAGGTTTGAGTTCTTGAGCGAGACTTCTCCACTGTTCAATTAGTTTTAGGGCTTTTTGAATCTTATGTTTGTTGACGTCTTTGGCAATGGTCGGGGTATAACCACCGCGTTTGGCATTTTTTATCTGTTTCATGTAGTTTGCGCTGTTATTCATGTCCACTCTCCGAATAGCAGTGTTTCCACTTTTTTCTAACCCAAATAAGGAAGACTCAAGCAATAACGTTTTCTATCTTTTGGTTTTTATTCTCCTTTTATCCTGTTTTGATTCCACCATAACATAGCGATGATGACAATTAAATTAAGCTATTTTTATGCCAGTTTTAGTCTCCATCATATAAATAAACTAAAAGAAGAACATAAAGTTAAGAAAGTAATAAAAATGGATATATCATGGTTTTATCCAGAGAATTTATTTCAATATATCCCAGCCTATATCCTTACATCTTTAAATCTATCAAAAGAAAAGGCAAGCAATACTCATCTCAAAAATAACCAGTAAAATGAATTATCCTTTTTCAATTCATCTGTCCAAGATGCTCACTTTTAAGGTTTTAGACTATAAAAAAAGCCCAATATAAAATTGGGCTAGGGCTTAAGGCTCGACTTCTAGCGGATCACCATCTTCAGGACGAAGATGACGTGTACCATCATCCGCAGGATCTACACTTGATCCATCCTTGGTGATCGGATTGTACATTTCGTCCTCTTTTTTATCGTCAGTGAACTCTTCATCTTCGAAATCCAGAGGCTCGTTATCATCATTAAAATTTAGGGGTTTTTCATCATCTTTCATAGCGATCCATCATTTTTTACCAAGATAAGATCATGCTCGAATATTCCTCAGTGTCATTCAATAGCCATCCAGCATCATTTATGTAACTTGTATAGTTATTCTTTTATTTTTAATCCATTCCCTAATAATTTCGGCAACAAAAAAGGCTTAAACCCTTTAGATTTAAACCTTTTGAGACATCATGTGGCGACATGATAATGATATTTGGCGGTGAGAGAGGGATTCGAACCCTCGATACGCTATAAACGTATACACACTTTCCAGGCGTGCTCCTTCAGCCACTCGGACACCTCACCATGGCCGTGGATGATATAGAAAAAAAGCCAGTCTGCCAAGCTTGAAACAATTGATTTGCGGAAAAACTTTGAGCGCAATGCTATGATTCGCAAAAATGCTTGTTAAAAACGAAGACGATATATGCAAAGCACTGCACAGAAAGCAGCTCTCCCGGTAATTACGCTGGCTGCGCTTGGGGTTGTTTTTGGAGATATTGGAACCAGTCCATTGTATGCACTACGCCAATGTTTCCTGACGTCGCACCTTGCCATTAGTGAAGCTTCGGTGTTGGGCATTTTGTCCTTGATCTTCTGGTGCATCATGCTGACGGTGAGCTTCAAATACGTCACTATTATCATGCGTGCCGATAACAACGGTGAGGGCGGGATCATGTCCTTGCTGGCTCTCAATTTGCGAACCACACGTATTTCTGATGACAAGAAAATTTACCTGATTGCGCTCGGCTTTATTGGGGCATCGCTGTTTTTTGGTGACGGAATTATTACCCCGGCGATTTCCGTATTATCTGCGATTGAAGGGCTGAGTATTGCCACACCTGTATTTAATCAATGGTTAGAGCCTTTATCAATCGGGATTATTGCGGGACTCTTTTTACTGCAACGTCATGGTACCGGAACCATGGGTAAATTTTTTGGTCCACTGACCTTACTCTGGTTCCTGTCAATTGGTGGTTTTGGTTTGTGGAGCATTATCCAGACCCCGACAGTACTGGCCATGGTGAATCCATATTGGGCCTATCATTTTGTGGTCGATCAGCCTTTTATAGCCTTCTTGACCATGGGCGCCGTGATTCTGACCATGACCGGAGGTGAAGCCATTTATGCCGATATGGGGCATTTTGGTCGTCTGCCGATTCGTCTGGCCTGGTTCATTATTGTCTTACCCTGTCTGTTACTGAATTATGCTGGGCAGGGCGCATTATTGCTGCGCCGTCCTGAAGCACTGGAAAATCCTTTCTATATGCTGCTTCCGGAATGGGGCTTATATCCAATGATTGGTCTGGCAACGGCAGCTGCCGTGATCGCCTCACAGGCCGTCATTACCGGGGTGTTCTCTATGGTGAATCAGGCCATTCAACTGCGCTATTTACCGCGTCTGAGCGTAAAGCACACATCAGCCGAAGAGCGTGGTCAGATTTATCTGCCCTTCATTAACTGGATGCTGTTTATTTCCGTGGTGATTCTGATTTTACTCTTTGAAAATAGTGCCCGCTTAGCGAGTGCTTATGGGGTCGCAGTCACCATGACTATGCTGTGTGGTACCATTTTAATCAGCATTCTGGCTTATGGTTTCTGGCGCTGGCCAATCTGGAAAGTAGTGTTATTTGCCACACCATTCCTGATGCTGGATCTAGTTTTTGTAGCCTCAACTTCTTTAAAAATTGCATCAGGTGGCTGGGTGCCGATCCTGCTCGGGGCGGCATTATTTACGATTCTGATGACCTGGAAAGATGGTCGTGCACTGGTCTTGAACCGTCTGGAAAAAGATGCGCTACCAATTGACCTGTTTATTAAGAGTATCTCAATTGGGGGAGGCACCAAGTTTGTGCCGGGTGAAGCGATTTTCCTGACCGGAACCCCGACCATTGTGCCGCATGCGATGTTGCACAATATCAAGCACAACAAGGTGCTACATGAGCGCAATATTCTAGTGACGGTTATTACCCGAGATATTCCTTTTGTAGGCGATGAAGAACGGATTAAACTGGAAAAACTCAGTGAGCATTTTTATCGAGTGACAATGTATTACGGGTTTAAGGATCAGCCCAATATTCCGGAAGCATTGCAGCATGCGTATGCAGAATGGGGCTTTGAATATGACCTGATGCAGATTAGTTTCTTTATCTCCCGGGAACGGATTATGCATACGGTGGGAGAGGGAATGGCACCTTGGCGGGAAAAACTGTTTGTTTCCATGCAGCGTAATACCAGTCCGGTCAGCGACTTCTACCAGATTCCGACCAACCGGGTAGTTGAACTGGGTAGCCAGATCGAGATGTAAAAATAAAAAAACCAGAGCGAGGCTCTGGTTTTTTAGGGGAGAGAAATTTAGAAAGCTTTATAACAAATTATTGTTCTGTTGCTTCTGTCTCAGCCGGCATTTCAGGGGCGGCGTTTAAAGGTGCATCTACCGCAGGATCAGCTTCAGCTTCTACTGCAATTTCAGTTTGCTCAGTCATCGCAGCCGCTTCAGGTGCAGCAGCTTGCTGTTCTTCAAGAGCTGGTTGCTCTACAGCTTCACCCATAGTCATTTCCTGTTCTGTAGCAGGGGCTGCTGGTTCAGACTCAAGATTGGCTGGAGCTGGATTGGTATCCGGCATTTCTGGTTGTGCAACAGGTGCATCAGGCATGCCTGGTGTTGGCATTGGCTGATTTGGCATTGATTGTTGTGGCTGTTGGCCTGGCTGAGCGGGTGCAGACATTGGCTGGTTTACCAGACGGATCTGTCCAGAATTCACCAGGCTTTCCAGTGAGGCTTGCTGACCATTTACAGTGGTACTAATTTTAGCTTTAGACAAGCTTTCAAGTGTTTCACCCGCTTGTACAGGAGGCTCAGCGAATGCGCCGGCACTGATCACACTTGTAAATATTCCGAGACCTAATAACTTAGATAGTTTGGAATTCATAAATTAACTCCATTGCTAATAATTGTACGTAATTTGAGTAGTCAAATAGCTTTGCACACTCAAGACGAGGTCACAATCAAAGCTACTTAAAGGTTAAAAAACCGCGCTGAAAGCTCACTAAAAAAACGACACTTTGTTACAAGATTTAAGAATATAGGGGTGGATTGTGTAATTATTAGGCAAATAAAGAGGGTAAGATATACTTCATATACATGGCTTGTTAAGCTCGCAAAATCCCCGATTTTGATCTTAAAAGCACGTGTAGCATGGCAAAGAAGCAGCGTAAGTCGAAGAATTCAGTTTTTCAGTTTTTTAATGAAAATAGCGTGAAAGTGATCCTGGCAATGGTCGCTTCCGGGAGTTTCGCGATTGCGTTTGGCCAGGAGAAAATCAGTCAGTGGATTTCTTTGCCTTCTACATCGAATTCGAGCTGTCTGGAACAGTTTTACCGGGATATTCCGCCTTACCTGATGAAAGACAGCCTGAAAAAAGACAGTTATTCACTGTGTTTCAATGGCTTTAATGTGGGGTATTCTGGCGTATCCAAAACGCCACTATGGGTGGCGGAGGCATTAACACCGAAGCGTCTGAGCCAGAAAATTCCACGTGAAGACAACTTCCATGAAGAAACACGACTGAGTACTGCTCATCGTGCGACTTTGGCTGACTATCGTGGTTCAGGCTATGACCGTGGCCATATGGCGCCAAATGCAGATATGCCAAATAAAGCTGCACAGTCTGATAGTTTCTCGCTGGCCAATATGGTCCCGCAGGCACCAAAGAACAATCAGCAGGTTTGGCGTGAGCTGGAAGAAGCAACCCGTGCCATTGTGACCAAGCAGAAGCAGGACGTATATGTAGTGACCGGGCCGGTCTTTGCTGCCAAAAAGCTGAAAACTATTGGCAAGGGTGTAATTGTACCAACTGCCGTGTATAAAGCGATCTACATGCCGAAAACTGGTGCCATTGGTGCCTACTATGCACCTAATGATAATTCGCTCAAGGTTCGCATTGTCAGTGTCTGCTATCTGGAAGAGCAGCTTGGCATTAACCTGTTTCCTCAGTTAACTGAAGAACAGAAACGCAATACCTATCATCTGCCGTTGACTGCAAATGCTGTGAAGGCCAACCAGAAAATTGCCTATTCGAATTGGGATGCAGAAAGCCAGTGTACTGAAGATGTGCCGAAAGAAGATCTAGAAAAACTGCAGCGTGAGTTCAAACCGTTAGCCTCAAGTTCAGCCAGTACAAGCAATACCAGCTCATCAGTTAATAAGAACGGGATCGATCATGATACCCAGGACACGATTGTTAAACAGCTGATTGAGGCCTTACTGCAATACATCCTGCAGCTGCTGAAATAGTGAAAAGGAGCTTGCTGTAAAAAGCAGGCTTCAGGTAGCATGCTGAAGACAGGTGAGTAAAAATAATAAAACAGAGTAGAAATTAATGTTTAAAGCATTTGAAAATGGAACCGAATCGCATGCGATTCATGATCTGACAGTTGAGAATGATCTGGACCGTGTCAGTCTGTATGGCAATCTGCAAATTACTAAAGACCAGGCTGGTCTCAAGGCAGCCAAAGTCTTGCAGGCACTGTTAAATGATATTGTGCAGCAACTTGAAGAAACACCGGATCTGCCAGAAAAAATTGAACGCAATGATGCAGATGAAATTGAAAATCCATTTTTATAGAAATTTCTTAATCACTATTCTGGCTAGAAAAAAGCTCCTTTGATGAGGAGCTTTTTTATTTTATTCAAACTTTTAAATCTGATATGGGACATTAATCTTTGCGGTAGCAGGATAGTCCAGAAATTTTTCCTGCACCTGGGTTTTTAGATATTCTGAGCGCCATTGTTGTGGTGTTTGAGCCGTCCACTGCTTGAAGGCACGCTGAAATGCGCTCTGCTCAGAATAGCCAAGCAGCATGCTGATTTCCTGCAGACTCAGATGAGGGTCTTTCAGATATTGCATGGCCATCATGCAGCGGATTTCCTGCATACGCTGCTGATAGGTCTGACCCTGTTTTTGCAGGTAACGTTGTAGCTGACGTACAGAAAAATTCATCTGTTTGGCGATATGTTCAATCTGGAACATATTTTTCTGCAGACCCACCAGAATCGCCTGTTGCAAGCGCTGATCAATCTGGGTGGAGTTCGGAAGTTTTTCCAGCACCGCTTCTGCCTGTTGCATCAGTAATTTCTGTAAGGTCTGATCACCTTTCTTTAAAGGCGTAGACATTTCACTCACAGGAATCAATACCTGATTTTTGGCCTGTCCAAAACGGACCTTGCAGCGGAAATACTGTTCATAGACCGCAATATTTTTATTGACCGGATGCTGAAAATGGACTTCATGCAGATGCAGTTGATGCTGGTCAAGAATGCTTGAGCGAATAAATTCAGTCATGAGCGCGATAGCAATCTCATCTGTGAGTTGCGTACTCACTTTAAACGGAATCTCGCTCCAGGAAATGGACAGGTAATCTCGATCCAGACTGACCTGTAAAGGACTGCCATCATAGATCAGGCGATGATAGTCATGATAACGCATAAAGGCTTCGCCCAGCGTTTCACTGGATAATGCCAGATAGCCAATAATACCCAGATGTTTGGCCTGCACCAGTTGCGCGATTTCCAGGCCGAGTGCCGGCCGCTGCAACTCCTGGTCCAGCTGGCTGAGCAGATCGCGCCAGAGAATATAATCAAAACGCTCCAGGTTCTGGATCGCAAATAATTTCTTGGGGATGTCCAGTTGTTTGAGCTGGTAATAGTCCAAAAGCAAATGTCCTAAACCACCATATACCGAACCGACATAATCTTGGGGAACGTGCATTTTTTAATTCTTTTGTTCTGTCGTTTTTTGTCAATGATATTGAAATTATCGGTCAATATCTAGCCCTTTGTTTGACCTATAGTGTAAACAAACAGGGAGGAAAAGATCATGTGGAAAGGCTTTCTAGCAGGACTGGTCGTAGCCAATGGCTTTGAATGGTTTGCGCATAAATATGTGCTGCATGGTACGCATCGAGCAGGGCAGACGCGTTATAGCCCAGTGCCGGACAGCATGCGTTCACATTGGGAACATCATCGTGAAGTTCGCAAGACCAGATTTTCTGATTATGCCTATGTGGAAGGTTTGAAAAACTGGCGAATCCGCAATGAAATCGGTTCACTGGCCGTCGCAGCAAGCGTATTCGGGCTGGCTTTTTATCCCTTGTCCAAAGGTATGTTTTTGGCCACGCTGTATAGTGCAGGCAATTATTTCTATATGCATCGGCGAGCACATCTGGAGCCAGAATGGGCCAGAAAAAAAATTCCCTGGCATTATGATCACCATATGAATAGTAACCAAGACGCCAACTGGTGTGTAACCAAGCCCTGGTATGATTATTTAATGGGAACCCGGGTGATTTCCTCAGCAGATTTACAGGAGAAAAATCCCCTTGGTATTGTCTTGCCGGAACAGATCTCTATGCGCTTAACCCACTTAACCCAGCGTTATTTCCCGGCTAAATGGGCTAAAGATCGTGATTAAATAACTTAAAATTCGAGTAATCTGCCACATAAAATGTTAACCATTTCTCACTTTGGTTAACCCTGTCGTGATTTGTCAATAAATTCTGCATATATTGTCAATATTGCGCTCAGGATTTCACCTATATTTGCGTCTGTTGATGATTGAAAGTCTTATCAACCTGCATACAGATTGAGTTATATTGTAAATGTCAAAGATACCAAGTGCTGTAGTTCTTCTTGGTTTTTATAGGGAGTCGCAAGACTCCTTTTTTTTGTCCAGAATTTAAATGATTTCTAAGAATAATGCATAAAAAAAGAGCGTGATATTCACGCTCTTTTTCATTTGAAGGCTGTCGTTTAAAGACGCATTTCAATACCTTGAGCAGCTAGATAAGCCTTGGCCTCAGGAATGGTATGCTGGCCAAAGTGGAAAATAGAGGCGGCAAGTACTGCATCGGCACCACCATGGATAATCCCGTCAGCCAGATGCTGCAAATTGCCTACGCCACCTGAAGCAATCGTTGGCACAGTGACGCGGTCATTGATGGCGCGCATGAGGGGAATGTCATAACCTGCTTTGGTGCCATCGGCATCCATGGAAGTAATTAACAGTTCACCTGCGCCATAGCTGGCCATTTTCTCTGCCCATTCCAGTGCATCAATACCAGTCGGTTTGCGTCCGCCGTGGGTAAAGATTTCCCATTTATTCTCGCCAGTTTTTTTGGCATCAATCGCTACTACGATACATTGCGCACCAAAACGCTGTGAGGCTTCCTGTACAAACTCAGGGTTGAAGACTGCTGCCGAGTTAATACTGACTTTATCCGCACCTGCATTTAATAGTAGACGAATATCTTCGACTTTACGCACGCCACCGCCTACGGTAAGCGGTACGAATACAGATTCAGCCATACGCTCAACGGTACGGTAAGTGGTGTCGCGTCCATGATGTGTAGCGGTAATATCAAGGAAAGTAATTTCATCGGCACCTTGTTCATTATAACGGCGTGCCACTTCTACCGGGTCACCCGCATCACGAATATCAAGGAACTGAACACCCTTGACTACGCGACCGTTGTCGACGTCCAGACAAGGAATAATACGTTTAGCTAGCATAAATTTTTCCAATTATTACAGCCGATTATGAAACTCACCCACGCAAGCGCTACACCTTGGTAGATGGAAACGGTATTCTAGCAAAAATATGTAAGTTTTTTCGCAGGTTTTCTATGTCGGTTTATACCACTTTGACTTTAAAGGAAGTTCAGGATTTCGCAGCACCTTATGGACTTGAGGTGATTGATCTGATTCCCATTCAAGGAGGTATCCAGAATACGAACTATTTTCTGGTCTGCGAAAACCAGCAATATGTGCTGACCGTTTTTGAAGATATGGATGAACAGGCCGCCGGAGAACTGGTGCCGGTCTTGCAGCATTTGGGGCAGGCAGGTCTGGCCGTACCTGTGCCTTTATCCCACTCAGGCAAAGCCATTCATACGCTAAAAAATAAGCCGGCACAAATTGCACCACGCATGATGGGCGAGCATCCGATGCCATCTACCGTTGCGCAGGCGGAAGCGATTGCCATTGCTCAGGCCAAAATGCATGTCGCACTGAAAGATTTTAAACTTGAGCGTGCCTTTGTCCGTGACCATGCCTACTGGTATAACGTAGCACAGGAAATTAAACCGAGCCTGAACGCAGCAGATAAAGTCTTACTGGGTAAACTTCTGGGCCTGTATGAAGCTTTAACCGCAGTATATCCGGATCGTCCACGTGGCTTTATCCATTCGGATCTGTTCCGTGACAATACCCTGTTTGAGGGTGACCAACTGAAAGGTATTCTGGACTTTTACGAGCTGAATAAAGATGAATTCCTGTTTGATATTGCAATTACTTTAAATGACTTCTGTACCAATTATCCGGAAGTTACTTTAAATGCAGAAAAGGCCAATGCCTTTTTAAAAGCCTATGAAACTGTGCGTCCATTGACTGAGGATGAAAAATCATGTCTGGAGCTTTACCTGGCAATGGCTGCGGGCCGTTTCTGGATGATGCGTTTACAGGTGGCACAGAAAAATGCTGCTGAAGGCCGCACCGGTGAAGATATTCTGCAAAAAAATCCGGAAGAGATGCGTAACATGCTGATTGAACGTTTAAAATTTGTGACAGCTTAAATTAAAAATAAACAGGAACAGGCAAAATGCGCGATCAGGGACGTTTGGTAGAATGGTTTGATGACAAAGGCTATGGCTTTATTCAGCCCAATGATCCGGCCAAAGATCGCGTGTTTTTGCATATCAAAGATTTTGCCCGTCCCGGTCCACGGCCAATTGTTGGTTGTGCGCTAGATTATCTGGTGATTCTAGATGAGCAGGGACGTTATCGTGCCCAGCAGGTTATGTACCTGAAAGCATCACAAACCAAAACGGCAAAAACAAAAACTAAAACATCAGGCCGAAGCCAGCCAGAAAAACTACAGCCGATGCAGGTTGCTTCTGTGGCCTATATTTTGGTACTGGCGGGACTCAGTTTAGCCGGATTGTTGAGTGGAATGATCCTGTTACTGGTGAGCCTGATGAATGTTCTCAGTTACTGGCTATATGCCCAGGATAAGGAAGCGGCACAACTGGGCAATCGCCGTATTCCAGAAAATACCCTGCATCTGGTGGCATTTCTAGGAGGGTGGCCGGCAGCCTGGCTGGCACAGCAAAAATTACGTCATAAAACACAAAAACAACCCTTCCGGCAAATTTATTTTTGTACTATAGCTTTTAACATCATTTTGATTATATGGCTGATTTCTCCCTTTAACAGCCTGAATATCTAGAAACAACCACAGGAGCGTAGATGAACTATTCAATTGATAAAGACTCAAATCGCACGCTAACCCTGATTCTTTATATCTTATATATCGTGGCCATTTTTAGTGGTGGCTTGCTGGCAGTGATTGCACTGATTATTAACTATGTGAAGCGCTCGGATGTACGAGGCTCGATTTTTGAAAGTCACTTTACCTGGCAAATCCGCAGTTTCTGGTGGTATCTGTTCTGGAATATTGTGGCCTTTGTACCATTCCTATTCCTGTTCTTTACCCATGAAGATCCGGACCTGTTTGCAGGCGTCGCTTTTGGTGCATCTACTTTCTGTCTGGTTGTGGTTTTTGTTTCCTGGATCTGGATTGTCTATCGCGCGATTCGCGGTATTATGCGTCTGAATGACAATCGACCGATGTATACCAAATAAGATTAGCTATATTTCTCTAGATAAAAAACTCCCCCCTTTTCTAAGAGGGGGAGCTCATGACCTTAGGAAAGATCTTCCTTCAATTCTTCTATTTTTTCTTTTCTGAAAAACTTGGGTTTCCATTCGCTGGCAATCACCCCAAGTACCACCATCAATCCGCCTAGAAGTGCCAGCGCAGGCAAACGTTCTCCCGCCATACGTCCAAATAAACTTGCCCAGATCGGTTCACCGGCATAAATGATCGCAGCTTGAGAAGGATCTACCATTTCCTGCGCCCAGTTCATCACTAGCTGAATACAGGCACTGGCAATACCGAGACCGACCAAAATACCTGCCAGATGCCAATGGAAGTCAGGTAACTGTGATTCACCCAGCATCGGTGCCATCAGAAAACAAAATAGCGAGGCAAAAATGAGTTGTAGCACGGTGACACGCCGAGTATTCACCTTCGGAGCAAAATGACTGATAAAAATAATCTCAAGCGCAATGGCAATCGAGCCGAGCAAAGTCAAAGCCTGACCAAAATTCAGCTGAATGGCACCAAAGCCATTACCGGTTAAAAAGACCAAGCCAAGAAAGGCAAACAGGGCACCGACCCAGGTCATAAAATGTGGTTTCTTACGAAATAGCAGCCACAGCATTAGAGGCACTAAGGGAACATATAGCGCAGTCAAAAAGGCCGATTCACTGCTACTAATCGTTTGCAAGCCCACCGTTTGTGTTCCATAACCGATCGCAATCACAGCCCCAATGATGGCACCCGCTGCCACTTCTTTAAGCGTCATGCCTTTCAAGTGCTTCAGCGACAGCAGAGTTACGGCAATTGCCGCCGCTGCAAAGCGTAATCCGACAAAGATCACCGGACTACTGAAATTCAGGCCATATTGTACAGTGATAAAGCTGCCACCCCAGATGATGGTAATCAGGATCAGAGCAAGTTGAGGAACTTTAGTTCTCCAGATAGAGGGAGTTTGGGAAACGGATGTTGACATGGGAGAGAGGATCAAAAAAATTGAACAATAAAAAAAGAGGTCCACAGACCTCTTTTTCAGCAGATGCTATTATAGCGCTTCTTGTTCATCCAGCAATAATTGTGCTTCACGCAGATTTAAAGTGCCTTCATAGATCGCACGACCGGTAATCGCACCTAAAATGCCAGGCTGATCTTTCAGATTACGCACGTCATCCATATTGGTTACGCCACCTGAAGCAATCACAGGCAGACCTGAATATTGTGCCAGATGTACGGTTTGCTCGATGTTGACACCCTGCATCATGCCATCACGGGCAATATCGGTATAAACAATACTAGACACGCCAGCATCCGCAAAACGTTTTGCCAGATCAGTCGCTTTTACATCAGTCACATTCGCCCAGCCATCAGTGGCTACCATGCCGTTCATGGCATCGATGCCCACAATAATGTGGCCTGCAAATTTTTTGCATGCTTCTTCTACAAATTCAGGATTTTGCACTGCTTTTGTACCAATAATCACAAAAGATACACCTGCTTCCAGATAATGCTCGATAGTTTCCAGTGAGCGGATTCCGCCACCAATCTGGATAGGCAATTCTGGCTGTGATTTGGCAATGGCTTCTACCACTGGCTTATGAATCGGTGTACCTGCGAAAGCACCATTTAAATCTACTAAATGCAAGCGGCGAGCGCCTTCATTTACCCAATGCTGTGCTGTTGCCACTGGATCGTCAGAAAATACAGTATCGTCTTCCATACGACCTTGTTTTAAACGGACACATTTGCCATCTTTCAGGTCAATTGCAGGGATGATCAGCATGCTTTCGCTCCTTGCTCAATCTTTAGAATGAATTTCAGTGAGTTCATCTTAGCAAATAAAGTCGAAATTTCTAACTCTTAAACGGTATGAAAAAAGAAAACCTGTCTGAAGATATGCTGGAGTGACAGGATTTTATTCTTCAATTTTTTTATTCTTTGCAATACTCCTGATGGAGTCTGATATCAAAATGATATTTCGCTAGAAAACTGATCTTCTGTTTGTTCAAATTTTTGAATGCGGGCGAATTTTCAATTTTAGTGAAGTATTGGGAACTTCCTTGGGTCCCAAGCCACGGTGCAGCAATTCTTCAAAGACCAGTAAAGGTGCATAGGCATCTGCAGCCGCATATTCAATCTGTGCCTGACTGAGATGTTTTTTCGCCCAGTTCGATGTCGTAACCCGTTTCGATTTAGGAAAATTCACCTGAAATAGCAAAGCCATCGCATTTTTTAATCCAAGAGGATTTTTAATGCCGAACGCACCAAAGCACTTTGACAGTTCAATGACACTATTTAGCTCAATGCCTCTTTTACGGAAGAGATGCGCATCATTTTTCAGGCCAAAACCAACTTTAATCTGGTCACGATTGGCAAAAATCGGTTTCAGAAAATCCCAAATGGCAGCATTCATCTGAAACAGGTAGGCCTTTTCCAGAGTGGCCAGCTGAATCAGATGCGGACCAGTGGACACTTCACCAACCTTGAAGGTCGGTTTAGACTCAGTGTCCAGACCAAAGACTGCGATCTGCCCAAGTTCTTCGCGTAGAGCTTCACATTGCTGAATGCTGTTAATCACCACAATATTTTCAGGCGCGATATTTTGAAAAGGTGGAAAATTTGCTATTGCCTCTTTACTCGGCAGAATATCGTTAAGCTGGGTATCCATGATTAAAGCATCTTCCATTGATGAATATTCAGGTTGAATAGAGCATACCTTAGAGAAGGAAGCTTGGATGTGAATTATTTTTCAAAAATAAAATTTTAAGCTGTAGCCCATAAAAAAGCCCGCATGATGCGAGCTTTTTGAATGTATTGGATTAGATATTCCAATCCACAAAGTTTTTTAGCAATTGAAGGCCTGCAGTATGGCTCTTTTCCGGATGGAACTGGGTCGCAAACAGGTTGTCTTTATGCAGGGCAGTACAGAAATCAATACCATAGTTACAGGTCGCTGCCACGATGCTTGGATCTTGTGGTTCCACATAGTAACTGTGCACGAAATAGAAACGTGCATCCTGAGCAATGTCTTTCCACATTGGATGGCTTGGATCGGCCTGATGTACCTGGTTCCAGCCCATATGCGGTACTTTTAAACCTGCCATTTCCGGGAAGTGTTTGACTTCACCGGCAAAAATGCCCAGTGCATCCGCACCGCCATTTTCTTCGGAACGTTGCATCAGGGCCTGCATACCGACACAGATGGCCAATACCGGTTTGTTGAACACGGCATTACGTACGACTTCATCAATTCCAGCTTCATGCATGCCTTGCATACAGTCACGCATTGCACCTACACCCGGAAAAACGATTTTGTCGGCTTGGGCGATCAGTTTTGGATCATTGGTTACATCTACCGTTGCACCGACGTGTTCAAGTGCTTTGGCTGCTGAGTGTAGGTTTCCCATGCCATAGTCAAGAAGGGCAATACGGGTCATTACAAGGTACCTTTGGTTGAAGCAACAGTATTCGCAGCACGTGGATCAACTTCACATGCCATACGCAGTGCACGGGCAAACGCCTTAAATACACTTTCGATCTGGTGGTGACTGTTTTTACCTTTCAGGTTATCAATGTGTACAGTCATCAGCGAGTGGTTGACAAAGCCCTGGAAGAACTCAGAGAACAGGTCTACATCAAAACGGCCAATCATGGCGCGGGTAAATGGAATGTCCATAAACAGACCCGGACGGCCAGACAGATCCACCACGACACGGCTTAAAGATTCATCAAGCGGCGCATAGAAGTGTCCATAACGACGTAGGCCCTTTTTATCACCCAAAGCCTGAGCGAAGGCCTGACCTAAGGTAATACCACAGTCTTCTACGGTATGATGGTCATCAATTTCCAGATCTCCATCACAATGAATATCAATATCGAACAGACCATGTCGCTTGATTTGATCAATCATATGATCTAAAAATGGAATACCAGTGTTTAAAGTGCCTTGACCAGTACCATCGAGGTTCAAACGAACTCGAATTTTGGTTTCGTTGGTATTTCTTACCACTTCACTGATACGATCTGTCATAGACACGTTCCTCAAATACGTCAAAATGATTGATGTAGAAAATATTTTCGCCGTGACGACGTCACCGCATATTAGATTGCTCAGGAGGGTTTATCAATGCCTATTACCGTACATGCTTATACTTCTCTAGAAAACGACGAAGTGCGCAGCCAGCTTGAGCGACTGTATGACACTAGCCCTGAATTTAGTGATGGGGCAGATGCCATTGAACATCTAGAGCAAAACCTTGCACAGTATACCTTACTTTATACCGCAGAATTTAACACCAAAATCATCGGCGCCATCTGGTGCACGGGACAAGGCGAAAGCCGGACCCTGGAAAATATTGTGGTGCATCCGGCCAACCGTGGACGCGGGGTTGCAGAAAGGCTGGTGAGTGAGGCATGCCGCATGGAAGAGGAAAAAGGAGTAAAAGCATTCGTACCGGGATGCGGGGCCATTCACCGATGTCTGGCAAATCTTGAAAAAATTTAAATATAGATAAATTTCAAGCAGCCTTCGGGCTGCTTTTTTTGTAAATACCGGATTCAATTTATTTTATTAGTCAGGTATTTGCTGAAAATATTGCTGTATAAACATGCAAATCGATGGAAAAGTAAACATTTGATGATTTTTATACGTTATGTACTTGACGATTAAGAGCTGAAACTGTTTAATACGCGACATCGGCGTGATAGCTCAGTTGGTAGAGCAACGGATTGAAAATCCGTGTGTCCCCAGTTCGATCCTGGGTCTCGCCACCATATTCAAAACGGTTTTAAAGTTTTCAATCCCTGATCCCATCAGGGATTTTTTTTAGGCCAAAATTCAGACACTCAATCTTTTTTTTCATAATTTCGATTGACTAATGTGTCCAGATACGGCTTAATACACCGCATCGGCGTGATAGCTCAGTTGGTAGAGCAACGGATTGAAAATCCGTGTGTCCCCAGTTCGATCCTGGGTCTCGCCACCATATTCGAAAAAACCTCAAACAATGTTTGAGGTTTTTTTTCGCCTGTGATTTTTGATTCAGCCTAAGAATTAACTTGTTTTGCCATTCATCTGAGCAGGAATGAGTTCTCAAAATAATCAAGGTAATCTAATAGATAATTAAATACAGACTTTAGCAACCGATAAAGGCACTCAGGTTGTGAAATTTGAAGTAGGGGGAAAGCCCATGAATAGTCTAAAAACATCTTTATTTGGGATTCTGTTAGGTACATTGAGCATAGCAGTACATGCAGAAGAACAGAAACCGGTACTTACCTTACCGACGATGACCATTATGGCTGAACCTGAAATGAGTAATGAGACTGGCTATGTCCCGTTTATTGAGAATGAAGCCAATCGTCTTGCCTTGCAGCATCAGGTAATCCGGGGAACTAAGGATGCAGAAAATTTTATGGTCAATCCAAATGTGCTGGCAAACCTCGATATTAAGCCGACCCAAGCTCCAGATTTGAGTTTACTGTCACCTGCACTGCAACAGTATGTGATGACCATTGCCCAGGGCTTACAATCTGGTGATCCAACCCAAGGGCTGTATACACTGCTGGAGAATGTCGGGATCGATCGTAGCAGCAGCTTGCAACCAGGACGCGGTCTTCAACTACAGATTAATCTGGACAAGGTGAATCTGGGCTTATTAGAAAACTACAACAATCCATCTCCTGTAGCGCAATTTCCAAGATCTCCTTAAAGGATGAGCCAGTAATGCAAATCAATCCCCATATTGGGGATTTTTGCTTTTTTAAATCTAACTTCTGAATAATTCATATTTTTTAGGAGCTTTACTCCTGATTTGCTGGTTGGCTTTATGAGGGTGTAATGGATTCGATTGACCGTTTATCAAACTTAACAATAAGAAGCTGTATTACTTGTAAGATTTAATCTGACGCTTTCCCTTTTCCAACCGAGGGGTAATAAGATGAATCTCCTAAAATCCATTCAAAGCTTGGGCCTGATGCTGACCTGTACTGCTTTTACTCTCCCTGTACTGAGTCATGCAGCTCCTGCTCATTCTGAAGCAACGGTACTTCCCACCTTAACTGTCATGGCAGAGCCTGAAATGCGTGCTGTGACGGAAATAACGCCTTATCAGGAAGGTGCCAGCCAGCGTAAGGCTTTGCAGATGCGCCTGATGAAAATTGAACGCGATATCCAGGCTTATAGTGTCGATGGTGATGTCGTTGCAAATATTGACGTAGGGGCAGCAGCGCCTAATCCAGATCTGGACAGTCTGCCTACTGTGTTCCGGGAATATGTACTGGCAGTAGCGCAAGGCTTGCAGTCCTCAGATCCAAGAAATGGAATCTATGTGATTTTGCAACCTTTTGGCATTGACCGGAATGCAACCAATGTCCAGATCGTCAGGGAGCAGTTTGATCCGAATCGGCTTGAGCTCAGTCTGCCTTTTGGTTCGCGCTAGCACACAATCCGATGGGTCAGGCTGATCAGGTCAGTCAGTTTCGGTATAGCCAGATCACGTCATGAAGAAAGGAAGTCTGAAAACTTATTTCCTTTCTTCAGGCTTTTTACTGGATTCATTTTTTCAGTATTGAGGAAGCACGTTCACAAATGTGAAAAGCTCTATGTCTTGAATTATGCTGGAAAAATAAGCATAGTGTAAAAAATCAACAAGATCTGGATGACAGACCTGGAGCGTGTAGATGCCCCGTGTTTTTATGATTATCGCTGGAGTGGTACTGGCAATTTTGATCTGGTTATTTTATCAAAATTCTGTAGAGCAAAAACAGCAGGCCGATTTGCAAGAATATGAAACGGTACTGGAAGAAAAAACTGGATCTATTTTGCAACAGGCACAGGATTGGTCTAAACCGATTCAGATTGATCTGGAAGATGATCGTTTGGATGGAGATTATGCCGTAATGGCCCAGTTTATTCTGGGTCAGATGCGTGATCGTGCCGAGGCTCGTAATCAGTATTTACGTGACCTCAAAGCAGCGAACTGGGATCGTTTTCTGGACATTGACCGCTTAGCCAAAGATCAGGCTCAAGACTATAAAGAAACTGAAGCCATGCTGAAGCGCGTGCATGAAATTGTCGATAGCTATGAACAGACAATTCAGCAGCGGGCAACCCAGCAGTTAGAGCAGGTGAAACAGCTGGATATTAAAAACCGTTATCGTCAGCAGCTGGCAGATAATCTGAAAGCCAATCAGCAGCAGGATAATGCCCATGCAATTTTTGAAATTGAAAAACAGAGTCTGGCCAAAGCAGACCAGTTATTTCTGGTGCTGAAAAACAATAAATGGGAAAAGAAAAATCAGACCTTTATGTTCTATGAAGATGCACCCTTAAAGCAATTCAATAAGCTGTATCAGGAAATAGTGCAGCTCAACCAGCAAATGACTCAAGTGGATCAGCAGGCACTTAAAGAGGCAGAGAACAAACTCTAAGTATAAGGATCTTATGATTTCTTATCTCTAAATGACATGATGTTTTTCTGTCAGAATTAGTCTTGTTGCATTGCTTACATCAAAGATGTACCAGTTCTCATCTGTAATAGAACCAGCTATGCTTGAGAAAAATGAATATCCAGAAGCATGCTTGCAGACGGAAAGCGAGAAGAGGGAGCACAATCTTTTATGCAACAATTGAAATGTTATAAAGAATTTCCGGTCTGGACGCAGCAAGCTATCCCACAAGGGTTCAAGCAGCCACACAATACCAAAGCAGGCACTTGGGCAAAGCTGACCGTTCTTAAAGGTGAGCTGCATTTTGCCATGCTGGATCCGTCAGGTCATGTACAGTCTGAACATGTATTTACGCCAGAGCAGCAACCGCCGTTCATTGAGCCACAGGTCTGGCATAAGATCGTTGCGGCTAGTGAAGATGCAGAATGTCAGCTGCGTTTTTACTGCAAACCTGAGGATTACTTCACTAAGAAATATCAGCTAAGCCCGACCCATTCGGAAATTCTGGCGGCTATGCCGTATTTAAAGGGTGGTCGTGCGCTGGATGTCGGTTGTGGTTCAGGCCGCAATTCGTTGTATTTGAGTCAGAACAGTTTTGAAGTCGACGCCTGGGATGTGAATGAAAATAGTCTACAGACCTTAAGACAGATCATTCAGAATGAAGAAATCGGGAATATTCAGGTTCAGCAACGGGATTTAAATCTTGACCCCAGTATTCAGGGTCAATATGACTTCATTTGCTGTACAGTGGTGATGATGTTCCTGCAGGCCGATACCATTCCACCACTTATTGCACAGATGCAGCAGGCGACAGTGCCGGGCGGTTATAACCTGATTGTCTGTGCGATGGATACCGATGATATTCCGGTACAGCCAGACTTTCCATTTAGTTTTAAGCCGGAGCAGCTCAGTACCTATTATGAAGGCTGGAATCTGGTGAAATATAATGAAAATGTCGGTGAATTACATCGTGTAGATGAACAGGGCAACCGGATCAAGCAGCATTTTGCGACCATGCTAGCCCAAAAAGTTGAATAAGAGATTTATAGGTCTTTAAATTTTTGGCTTTAAATCTGAAAGAGCTAAAAATAAAAAAAGATGCCACTCGGACATCTTTTTTTATGGATTTAAAATATCTTAAGCAGATTTTTTAAACCAAGAGAACCAGCCTTTTTTCTCGGCTTTTACAGCTGCTTCGGCAGGTGCTGCTTTTACTTCTTCAGCTTTTGCTACAGTTGCTTCTTTTACTTCAGCAGTTTTTACAGCTGCATCGGTTTTCACGGCTTCTACTTTAGAATCCGCTACTTTTTTCATATCTGCAGGTGCAGCTTTTGCAGCTTCTACTTTTTGAGCCGCTTCAGTTTTTGCTGCTTCTTTAGTTTGAGCAGCTTGTTGTTGAGTTGCTTCTACTTTAGCGACAGCCGCTTGTTTCTCAGCAGTAGCTTTGGCAGCAGAGTCTTGTGCTTTAACAGTCGCAGTCGCTACTTTTGCTTGTGCAGGCGCAGTTGCTTGTTGAGCAGTTTGAGCGGCAACAGTTTTTGCTTGTTCTTTCATTGCAGCAACAGGAGAAACTGTTGCAGAAGCCATAGCAGAAGCTGAAGTTGCAACGATTGCAGTTGCTAGAAGTGTTTTAAGCATTTTCATGCATAACCCCATAAATAAAGGAGAGAAATGTGAGGTTATGATACGCCTGTCAAATATAAGTGGCTGATGGATAAGTTTTTATTGGTTGAATATTCAACTAAATTTACAAAGGGATAACATTTCTATTTTCAGTTTTAAACTCTACATATATGATTAAATCAAATACCTATGAAAGAAGAATTACGACAATGGGTGTCGCAGTAAAAATTTCAAATTCAGTTTTAATAATTAACTTGGGGTAACATGGAAGAAGCATTAGAAGATTATGAAATTTACGATATTTCTCATGTGGAATCAGATCTTTTAGAACCTTTAGGAACAAAAAGTAAATTTTGGTATTCCTCTGATGGTGAAGAATTCTTATTTAAGAGTGTTGAATCTAATAATGGTATTCGGTTAGGTGAAGATTGGGCAGAAAAAATAGCTTGTGAATTAGCAGCTTTATTAGGATTACCTCATGCTCATTATGAATTGGCTGTTTATAAGGGTAAAAGAGGAGTTATTACTAAGAATTTTATTTCTGAACGTGGTGAACAACTCATTCTAGGGAATGAATTGCTCGAAACATTTGTTAGCTCTGAAGATGGCAACAATCCTAATATTCAATACGTAGATGATGTTCACCAAATAATGTTAAATACAGTTATTAATAAACCTATTGGTTTTAGTAGCTTAAAAGATATTAAAACTGCAAGTGAGTTTTTTATAGGTTATTTAATGTTTGATGCTTTAATTTCAAATCAAGACAGACATAATGAAAATTGGGGAGCAATAATAACAGTAAAAGGTGTCAATCACTTGGCTCCTAGTTATGATCATGGTGCCAGTCTAGCTAGAAATATTAGTGATGAGATGAGAACAAAAAGACTTACTTCAAAGGATAGAGGACAACAAGTTTCTCAATTCGTTCTTAAAGCTAAATCATGGTTCTTAAATCGAGAAATAGACAGTCGTATTAAGCTACTTGATGCTTTTAATGAATATGCTTTAATGGAAAGAGAAGCAGCGAAAAGTTGGCTAAAAATATTAAAAGAGTTAGATGATGAGGAAATTCGTCTTTTAATATCTAGAGTGCCAGAGGAATTAATGACTCAGGTTGCCAAAGATTTCACATTTAAATTGATTCAATGCAACAAATCAAATTTGTTAGCTTTAAGTCCTAACTTATAAACTAGAGTAAGTGAGTAATTGTCATCATGAAAAGTGTATTCGTAATGTGGCAAGATTCAACAGGCACAAGAATGTGGCATCCTGTTGCAAAGCTGACTCAAGACGACTCTCTTAATTATATTTTAAAATATACTAAGGGAGCGCAACATAAGAAGTTTTCATCTTTTCCAAGCATGCAAGATACTTCGAAAAGTTATACTTCACCACGCTTGTTTAGCTTTTTTAGAAATAGGTTAATTCCAGAAAGTCGTCCAGAGCATGACAGTATGTTTGAGTGGTCTGGTTTATCAGCAGAATCTAAAGATTACTTAGAACTATTGGCTATCTCTGGTGGGGAGAAAAAGACAGATCATTTTAGGATTGTAAATATTCCTAAGAATGAAGATGGTTTCTATCGTATCAAGTTCTTTGTAAGTAGTATTAATTATCTTAATGATGAAGAGAAAGCGAAACTTACTGAATTGAAAGTTCATGATCGATTAAATTATCAAATAGATAAGTTTAATGATATTAATCCTGATGCTACGATTCTTCTTAAAGAAGATAATATGAAAGTAGGTTATTTACCTCATTATTTATGCAAGGATTTAAAAAATCTTAGAAACTATTTAAACGATGAACAAATTGAGATTTCTATTGAAAAGATTAATAAAGATGCACCATCTCAGTTTAAAATTTTATGTGAATTGAAAGCTCCTTGGCCAACTAGTTTTACAGCATTTAGTGATGAAGAGTTCACTACTTGTTAAAAAACCCCGCAATAAGCGGGGTTTTCTGTCTCGAATTATTTAAGAATTAAACACGTTCGATGATTGTCGCGATACCTTGACCCAGACCGATACACATCGTTGCAAGACCGATTTGAGTATCTTGCTGTTCCATGATGTTTAGTAGGGAAGTAGTAATACGCGCACCAGAACAGCCCAATGGGTGACCCAATGCAATCGCACCACCGCTCAAGTTCACGATGTCCTGTTTCTCGTATAGACCTAAGCCTTTAAGAACAGACAGACCTTGTGCGGCAAACGCTTCGTTTAACTCTACAGTTTGCATGTCTTCAATGGTCAGACCAGCACGTTTCAATGCTTTTTGAGTTGCTGGAACAGGGCCATAACCCATGATCGCAGCATCACAACCTGCAACCGCCATAGAACGGATCACAGCACGTGGTTTCAAACCAAGCGCTTGAGCACGTTCAGCAGACATTAACAGCATTGCAGATGCACCATCAGACAATGCTGAAGATGTTGCAGCAGTCACTGTACCGCCTTTAGGATCGAATACTGGACGCAAAGCACGGAAAGTTTCAATGTTGGCATCCGGACGGATCACTTCATCGATATCGCACAGAACTTTGTAACCGTCAGCATTATGACCTTCAATGCCTACGATCTCGTTCTGGAACAGACCATTTTCAGTTGCAGCCCAGGCACGGCGGTGAGATTCAACACCAAACGCATCCTGTTCTTCACGAGTAATGCCGTTCATGCGACCCAGCATTTCAGCCGTCAGGCCCATCATGTTTGATGCTTTTGCATAGTGCTTAGATGCAGCAGGGTTCAGGTCGATGCCGTGCATCATACCTACGTGGCCCATATGCTCTACACCACCGATGATGAAGATATCACCCTGGTTAGTCGCAATCTGTGCAGCCGCAGTGTGGATTGCCTGCATAGAAGAACCACACAGACGGTTAACCGTTTGACCTGCAACAGTCTTAGGAAGGTCAGCTAACAATGCGATGTTACGCGCAATGTTCATCCCTTGTTCCAGAGTCTGGTTCACACAGCCCCAGATCACATCTTCGACTTCATTCGGATCGAATTCATTACGAACCATCAACGCACGGATAAGTTCAGCTGACATGCTGTCGGCACGTACATTGCGGAACATACCGTTTTTCGATTTGCCCATGGCAGTACGTACGCCATCAACAATCACAACGTCACGTGGATTTAAAGTAGCCATTCACGTCACTCCTTAACCGTAGAATTTTTTGTTGTTAGCAGCCATGTCGCGCAATGATTGCGGCGCTTCATAAGCCTTACCTAAGTGCGCGTATTTGTCGCAAAGTGCAACATACTCAGCTACACCAGTTTGGTCGATATAACGGCATGGACCACCACGGAATGGAGGGAAGCCTACACCCATGATCATCGCCATATCTGCTTCAGCCGGAGTTGCAACAATGTTGTCTTCCAGGCAACGAACAGTTTCGTTACAGAAAGCCAGCATCATACGGTCAATGATCTCTTGAGGATCAAATTCACGTTTTTCAGCAGTTGCAACAGATGCCACAAGTTCGTATGCGGTTGGATCAACCACTTTGGCTTTTTTGCCTTTACGGTCAAGTTCGTATTTGTAGAAACCAACGTCATTCTTTTGACCCAGACGGTTGTTTTCGTACATCACTTGGATCGAACCTTTGAAATCAGGTTTCATACGATCCGGGAAGCCTTCAGCCATCACTTCTGCACCGTGAACGCCAGTATCGATACCAACCACGTCCATCAGGTAAGCAGGACCCATAGGCCAGCCGAATTTTTCCATCACTTTATCGATTTGCTGGAAGTCAGCACCATCTTTCAGTAACAGGTCAAATGCACCGAAGTAAGGGAACAGTACGCGGTTTACCAGGAAGCCCGGGCAGTCATTCACTACGATTGGTGTTTTACCCATTTTCTGAGCAAGAACAACAGTCGTTGCAATCGCTTCAGCAGAAGTCTTCTCACCACGAATCACTTCTACCAGTGGCATCATGTGTACCGGGTTAAAGAAGTGCATACCGACGAAGTTTTCAGGACGTTCCAGATTTTCAGCCAGACGCGTGATTGAAATCGTAGACGTGTTCGACGCAATAATTGTGTTTTCACGTACTTTAGATTCAGTTTCTTTCAATACGATGCCTTTCACTTTCGGGTTTTCAGTTACTGCTTCGATCACGATGTCGACTTCTTTAAACTCGTCATAGCTTAAAGTAGGACGGATGCGAGCAAGGGTTTCACCCATTTGCGCCGGCTTCATCTTCTTGCGTTCAACCTGCTTGGTCAGCAGTTTGTTTGCTTCAGACATACCCAGTGCAAGTTGCTGGTTACCGATGTCTTTCATGATGATTGGAGTGCCTTTGCTTGCCGCCTGGTAAGCAATACCACCACCCATGATCCCTGCGCCTAGAACGGCAGCCTGGTTCACTGGATGTGCACCTTGTTCATATTTCTTAGAAGTTTTCTTCACAACCTGGTCGTTCAGGAACAGACCGATTAACGCACCTGCTTGTGGAGTTACCGCAGCTTTCGCAAAGCCTTGAGCTTCAACTTTTAACGCTTCATCGCGGTGTAAGCTTGCACCTGCCTGAAGAGAATCAAGCAATAGTTTTGGCGCTGGGTATTGAGCAGGGTTTGCTTTTGCAAGAACCGCACCTTTCGCCGTATTGAACGCCATCATTTGCTCAAGCATGTTCAGCTTGATTGGATCCAGTTTTTCCTGGCGTTTTGTTTGCCAGTCTAAACGACCGTGAATTGCCTGTTTCAACAGGTCAATCGCAGCATCTTTCAGTTTGTCTGCAGCCACAACCGCATCAACAGCACCATCTTTCAGTGCAGCAGCCGGTTTTTTCGGAGTAGCCATGGCCATCCATTCAACTGCATTGTCGATACCGATCAGACGGCTTAAACGAACCGTACCACCGAAACCAGGGAAGATACCAAGTTTGATTTCAGGCAGGCCGACTTGCGCCTGTTCTGACATCACACGGTAGTCACAGACTAAGCACATCTCGAAACCGCCACCTAGTGCCATACCGTTAATCGCGGCAACTTTAGGAATGTCCAGGTCTTCGAAGCTGTTAAAAATTTCATGAACTGGTAGTGCCCAGTCAACAATTGCCTGTTCGCCTTGAGCAAAGTTATCGCCGAACTCAGTAATGTCAGCACCTACAATAAATGTAGACTTGCCTGAAGTCACGATTAAACCCTGAATGTCAGCAGCGGAAACTGCGTCGATCGCAGCCTTGAAATCTTCAATCGTTGCACGGTTGAATTTGTTAACCGACTCACCTTGTAAGTCAAAGCGGAATTCTGCAATTCCGTCCTCAAGCATTTGGACGGTAATGGCATTGCCAGCGTGGATCATGCCCTGATCTCCTTTATTTTGGAGGACTTCTAAGTTGATGTTGTGAAGCAAGCGCGCATTTCCCGCGCACTTTTTTACTTCGCTAATCTTACGATAACTATATCCAAAAAGAACAACACAAGTTGTATCAAGCCGTGACGCAAGGGTCATCAATTTTCATCGCTCAATCAAGGTGTTGTCATGTCCGGAATACAGTGAACCGTTATCGCAGTGTAATGAAGTTATTGTTTCAATTTCACTTTTTTATTGCTGTCGCGCTGTTTTTATAACGTAAATTGACCAGATAGGGAATGTTTGCTGTGTGGTGTTTTGGTCAAAATAGTCAATTGAGATTCAAATTATTCGATACGGATGTAAGAAAATGTATGCAACGCTGTGTTCTACAAGCGGGTAGGGAGAGCAAAAGCAGCTTTGTTATAATGCGGCCCAGATGTGACTTTTTTATTTTTCCCCGTTCTTTTTTAGGGCTAGGATTTTTTGGGTATTGATATGCTTAAGTGGATTATTTTGGCCATCTTTGTCATCTCAGCGTTATATATTCAGCGACGTGGCACAGTTCGGCATTCTTTTTATCGCCAGTTTTTTGACCATTCGACCCTGTTTGCACCGATCAATTTTCTGATGTACGCCTTTTCACGCGTACCGAATCAGCCTTATATCGATACGCAGCATTTTAAAGACCTAAAAGTGCTGGATGAAAACTGGGAAATGATTCGTGACGAAGCACAGGCACTCTATCAGAAAGGCGGGATCAAGGCTTCGAGCAAATATGATGACCTGGGGTTTAACTCATTTTTTAAGACTGGCTGGAAACGCTTCTATTTAAAATGGTATGACTCGGCGCATCCCTCTGCAGCAGAACTCTGCCCAAAAACTACCGCCTTGCTCAAAACTTTGCCTACCATTAAAGCGGCCATGTTTACCGAGCTGGCACCCGATAGCCGTTTGGTCCGTCATCGTGACCCTTATGCCGGTTCATTGCGTTATCACTTGGGCTTAATGACCCCGAATGATGACCGCTGCTTTATCGATGTCGATGGTCAGCGTTATTCCTGGCGCGACGGCGAGAGCGTGGTATTTGATGAAACCTATATTCATTATGCCGAAAACAAGACTGACCAGAACCGGATCATTTTCTTTGCTGATGTCGAGCGACCTTTAAAAACCCGCTGGATGGAACGCTTCAATCACTGGTTTGGTAAAAAAGTGATGACAGCAGCCAGTTCACCGAATGAGGTTGGGGATCAGACTGGTGGCTTAAACAAAGTCTTTGGTTATGTCTATCAACTCCGGGTAAAAGCCAAAGCTTTAAAAGCACAGAACCGCCAGCTGTACTATTTCCTGAAATGGTTCCTGATGCTGGGTATTTTCTTCCTGATCTTTATTCGTCCTTATCTGTTTGCCTAAGCTGCAACATAAAAAATAAAGCGCCCACATGGGCGTTTTTTATTACTTGCAGAGATTCACCACATCATTCTGATTTTGTGTAAGATAAAACAAAATAGGGGGAAGATGATGCGTGTATTTCGTTCCAAAAAAGACTGGTGGCTGCTGGCATTTTTGATCTGTATGAGCGGTTTGTTATTGCAATTATTACTGACCATGCAGGCCAAAGGGACGATGGCTCAATATCCGGTGCATACCGCAGTCTATATACTCACAATCCTCTTGGTCTGGTGGCCGGTTTGGAGTACCCGTTATATCGTGCAGGATGGGCAGTTGATTATCAAAAGCTTGTGGCTGACCTGGCAAATTCCGCTTGGTTCGATTCAGAATATCCAGCCTACAGATCACTCAGAAATTGCACCTGCTTTGTCTTTCAAGCGTTTAAAAGTTAGCTATATGCTGGCAGATCAACAAAAGTATGTCCTGATTTCACCTAAAGACCCGGATGCATTGATTCAGGCGATTCAAGCACATCAAACAGTTTAATTGGAATCGGAGGCTTGAGGCTGAACTAGCAATTGACCATTAATGCAGTCCAGATGGAGTTGCAGTTGTTCTGGATGGTTCAGGAAATAAATCGCTAAGATGGGTTCCAGTTCAGTCCGTATTTTTCGGCCCAGATGACGGGCGCCATAACGGATGTCATGACCCTGATAAAAATGGGCCTTGGCTGCATCAGTGAGGTGAATCTGTCGTTTCTGATGTTGCAGACGTTGATTTAATTTATCCAGCTCAATCTCAACGAGTCGTGGCAGGGTATCATTTTGGACGGCCTGATAGTGCAAGGTACGGTCAATCCGGTTTAAAAATTCGGGATCGAACTTGCGCTGCATGACTTTTTCAATGATCTGCTGGGTCGGTACTTTTTTCAGACATAATTGTTGCATTTTTTGCGGCAGATAGCTGAGTTTTTCCAGATATTGTTGCGCGGCCTGTGCACCGACATTACTGGTCATAAAAATTATGCAGTTACGAAAATCGATGGTTTTGGTACCAGCAGTCAACGTCAGTCGACCAGTATCCAGTACATTCATCAGACCACGAATCACTTCAGTACTGGCTTTTTCCAGTTCATCAAACAGCATGATGCCGGGACGGGTATGGCTTCCGGCAATAGCGGTTTCATCAAACAGGCTATGGCCTTCTTTAGAGCCCACATAACCCGGAGGCGCGCCAGTCAGGGCAGCTGCATAATGTTCCTGCGCCAAAGTATTCATATCAATCCGGCAGAAAGCATCAGGACGGCCATAAATTGCTTCGGCAATCAGACGCACGGTCTCGGTTTTGCCGACACCGGTCGGGCCAAGCATTAAGGTAACCGAAAGCGGACGTTCAGGACTGGAAAAGTCAGCCTTGACCACATGCAGCATTTTTTCAATTTCATTTAAGGCGGCATCCTGACCGATGATCCGTTCCCGTAGCAACTGCATCACAGCCAGAGGTTCAAAATGAAAACGCGGTTTCCCAATTAAACGGTCACGCTCAGACTGGCTATGGCTAGAAGTGGCAGGTTGCACAACATGAATACCGGATTGGGAACTTGTCATCTTGGATCATCTCGAGATTGAACCTGTCGAGCATAGCAAAGTTAGTTCAGGCGACTTATAGCTTTTAGCAATCAGACCATATTGGGTTGCTTATAAATACGGCGGTCTGGGCATAACCTGTTTCACTTTCGATGACAGTTCGGGTGAATTTTGTGTCATCGCTTGAAAATGACACATTAAACATCACATATATCTGCATATTGCAGGTGAAAAATAGGTTTTAGGTGAACGAGAACGCACGCCCTCATATTGAAAAAATCTTGGCCAATATGACCACCTTACCCGGGGTCTACCGGATGTATGGCAAAGATGGCGAACTCTTATATGTGGGAAAAGCCAAGAACCTGAAAAATCGGGTATCTAGTTATTTTGTCAAAACCCTTGATCATCCCAAGACTCAAGCTTTGGTGGCACGGATTTATGACATTCAGACCTTGGTGGTGCGTTCAGAAACTGAAGCTTTATTGCTAGAGCAAAACCTGATCAAGCTGCATCGTCCACCGTATAACATCATGCTGCGTGATGACAAATCCTATGTCTATATTTTTGTCTCTGTAGACAAGCCCTATCCGCGGATTGCCAGCGGTCGTGGCAAGGGCAAACATCAGGTCGGCAAGTTCTTTGGACCTTATCCGAGTGCTTACAATGCCCGCGATACTTTGGTTATTCTGCAAAAATTATTCAATGTACGTTCCTGTGAGAATGGTTTCTTTGCCAATCGTACTCGACCTTGTTTGCAATATCAGATCAAGCGCTGTTCCGGCCCTTGTGTCGGCCTGATTTCACCTGAGGATTATCAGGAAGATGTCAATAATTCGATTCGCTTCCTGCAAGGCGATACCAAAGAGTTGAATCAGGAACTGATTGCCAAGATGGAAGCAGCCGCAGAAAATCTGGAATTTGAAAAGGCGGTATTTTATCGTGACCGGATGGCATTACTGCGTGACGTACAGGCCCAGCAGGCGATTTATAAAGTCAAAGGTGAGGCAGATATTCTGGCGATTGCCTACCAGGCAGGAGTAACTTGTGTGCAGATCATGCATGTGCGTAATGGCAAGATGCTCGGCGGTAAAGGCTATTTTCCGGATATGCTGAGTGACGATCTGGGACAAATGCTCTCGGATTTTATTGCCAACTTCTACTTCCAGGTTGCCGATGAAATTCCTTCTGAACTGATCGTAAATATTGAAATGCCAGATCGGAAGGAGCTGGAAGCCGCACTTTCTCAACATTTTGACAAGAAAATTCAGATCAAATCCAAAGTTCGGGAAACCCGTGCCGAATGGCTGGAACTTGCACAGATGAATGTGCAACATGCCATTCAGGGCAAGCTGGCCAATCACTTTGAGCTGAATGAACGTTTCCATCAGTTAGAGGAGGTCGTAGGACGGCCGGTAGATCGGATTGAGTGTTTCGATATCTCGCATACCATGGGTGAAGATACGGTTGCTTCTTGCGTAGTCTTTGATAGTGGAGGCGCGCGCAAACGCGATTATCGCCAGTTTTCTATCAATGATATTCAGGCGGGTGATGACTATGCCGCGATGCGTCAGGCCTTAACCCGTCGTTATAAAAAAGCCATGCTGCCAGATTTGCTGCTGATTGACGGTGGTAAAGGGCAATTGCATATGGCGATGGAAGTCATGCAGGAACTTGGGCTGGATGCCTTTATGGTCGGTGTGTCTAAAGGCGAAGGGCGTAAGCCGGGTCTGGAAACCCTGCATTTTACCGATGGCAGCAAGATCCAGCTTCCAGAAGATCATAAGGCCCTGCATCTGATCCAGCAGGTACGTGATGAAGCTCACCGTTTTGCCATTACCCGCCATCGGGCCAAACGCGATAAAAAACGGGGTTCATCCGTATTGGAAGTGATCCCAGGATTAGGGCCGAAGCGCCGTCGTGATTTATTGACCCATTTTGGTGGGATTCAGGGTGTGCTTAAAGCTTCAGAAAAAGATCTGCAACTGGTACCGGGTCTGGGTTCGGTCATGGCCCGGATGATTTATAAAGTTCTGCATGAGTAATCGTTTTATATCAATTACAAGTGCAAAAATGCACATTGACCTTCGAGTCAAAGGTCATTTCTATTCATAGATTTTTCCAGCAATATATCGGTTCATCAGACAAAGTTGAAGGATCGATATGTCTTTGCAAACACTGTACGCACAAATTGCGCAGCAAGAATGGATTGAAATGCCGCCAGGCTGGGGACAAGGAAGAACCATCTACGGTGGACTTGCAGCTGCAGTCATGATGCAAAAAGCCGTGGTAATAATCAATGATCCTACTAAACGTTTGCTGAGTACCAGTGTGACTTTTGTTGGCCCGGTACAGGAAGGCAAAGCACGCCTAACTGCGGAAATTCTGCGTGAAGGCAAATCGGTCACTACCATCGAAGTGCGTCTATGGCAGGATGAGGCTGTTCAGAGCATTCTGATTGCCAGTTTCGGCGTAGCGCGCGATTCTAGCATTCAGGTACATCAGGAAATCCAGGCTCCGGATTATGCTCCTCCTGAAACCCTGTTCCAGATTCCTGCACAGTTCAAGCTTCCAAAGTGTTTTGATCATTTTGAACTCAGATGGGCGGATTTGAATCTGCCGTGCAGTTCAAGTGTACGTCCTGATTTTGAAGGCTGGTGCCGCTTCCATCCAGATCAACATTCTGACCGTGAATTTCAATTAGCTGACCTGATGGCCATTTTTGACATCTGGCCACCTGGGGTGTTACCGATGTTTCAGACACTGGCCCCAGCGAGCAGCCTGACCTGGACTGTAACCTATGTGCATCCAGTGCAGCATCAGCTACATGATTGGTTTAAATATAAAGTGATTACCGACCATGCGGCTGACGGTTATTCAACAGAACATGCCTATCTGTGGGATGTAGAAAATCGGCTGATTGCGATGGCCAGACAGACAGTGACGGTGTTTGCCTAGTGACACTTCAAGTCAATTCGTATAAAGTGAAGCGTATTAATGATGGATTAAACCTCGAAAAAAGTGTGCATTTTCATCGTACATGAGGGGAACAATTGGCGGTGTCTATGACTACAGGTCGTATCCTGAATATTCCAAATATCTTGACCTTGGCTCGTATTATCCTGATTCCGGTTTTTTTATTGGTCGCATATTGGCCACCGGCAATGGGATTTAATGAAACCAGTCCTGATGTGACGCGGCATATTATCTTAACGACAATTTTTGTAGTGGCTGCAGTCACTGACTGGTTTGATGGTTATCTGGCGCGTACTCTGAATCAGACGTCTGCTTTTGGTCGTTTTTTGGATCCAGTTGCAGACAAGTTGATGGTCGCTGCTGCGCTTATTGTCTTAGTGCAATGGCAACCTTCGATCTCGATGGCTTTTGCAGCGATTGTGATTATTTCACGGGAAATTACAGTTTCAGCTTTACGTGAATGGATGGCTGAACTCGGTGCGCGTACCAGTGTGGCGGTGTCGACAGTGGGTAAATACAAAACCGCGTTCCAGATGATCGCAATTACGGTTTTCCTGCTGAACTGGCCACCGCTAGAAATGCTGGCTTATGCTTTGCTATATACAGCTGTGGTACTGACCTTATGGTCAATGTTTATTTATCTAAAAGCAGCCTGGCCATATCTGAAACAGCCTTAATCAATAAAAGCTCCTTAAAGGGGCTTTTTTTTATAGCTGAAATAGGAAATATAAAAATAGCAGGCAAAAAAATACCCAGCCTTTGGGGGAAGAACTGGGATGAAATCGGGGGTATTTCTCAGTTATTATTATAGTTATTCAAAGATATCTCATCTTCTTGCTGGTCATTATAGGGAGCACCTTCCACAAAATCATGTGGTTTCTTGTAGCTGAATGTTGTGTTTTGTGAGAGCAATGTATACAAAATTTACAATTGATTATTTTGATACAAATCTGATTGCTTTTCAGTAAGATAATGGCTGCTTAAATTTAAAAAACACGGTAGGAAAATGACAGGTTTTGAGCCTGTTTTTTAGGTCAATAATTTTCGATTTCATGAAAGTTAAAATAGTTTTTAGAGTGCTTTTAAGAGAAATAGAGTATCTATAGAAAAAGAATATCCGAGGAGTCTCTTGTCAGGTATTTAACTCATGATCTGATGAAGAAGTAATTTTCAAATTAAAAAGGGAATTCTTTTTATAGGTTACTTTTTTATAGCATTTGAAGTGATACCTTTCGCTTAATTTACGTAAGAGAAAAGCTTGAGCTTAGATAAAAAAATTTCCATGTAAGGAGTTTTTTTATTCTATGAACTTATAGCTGCTTGTCTTGTGTAAAAAACAAAAAGAGTAGAGCTTTAAACTAAAAGGGGAATCTTTCATAGATTTCCTTTTTGACAAGTAAAATTATGCGCTTGTCTTGCTTAGTTAAAACGCAGTTTAGCTCTTGCAGTATTCATAAAAAAAAGAGCCTTGTCAGGCTCTTTTTTGACATTTGAAACTACGCGCTTCGCTTGTCTTGAGTAATTTTTAGAGCAGTACATAAAAAAGAATCTCCCATAACGGAGATTCTTTTTAAAGCCTACGCGCAGCATAGCTGCTTGTCTTGCGGCGTGGCGGAGCAGTGCTTTTGATATAAGAAAAGCCCCGTTTATGGAGCTTTTCAAATGTTGACCTACGCGCACCTTCGGTGCTTGTCTTGAAGAAAAATAAGGCAGCGCCTTATTTTTCTTCAGGCTTTAGACCTTCAGCTTTTTCCAATGATTCATCATTGTTAAAGAACTTCTCGCGTTGTTCTTCAAGGAACTTTTTCGCATCCGGTTCAAACACGTTTAAACGCTTTTCATTGATCAGCGTGGTCTGGTGTTTCAGCCATTCTTGCCAAGCCTGTTTAGATATCGTATCAAACAGTTCCTGACCCTTTGCACCCGGGAATGGTGCAAAGTCTAAACCTTCCATTTCTTGTTGATACTTACGGCAAAAAACTTGTCGAGACATATCAATACTCCAATTTAAAGCGAAAGCAATTAAGCGTAAAGTTTCTCTAGGCGAGCATGCGCACGTTCGATCGCAGCTTCAACCTGTGCAGGTGCAGTGCCACCGATGTGATTACGTGCATTCACAGATGCTTCTAAAGTCAGAGCTTTTTCAAATACATCTGCCTGAATCAGATCAGAGAACTGTTGCAGTTGCTCAAGTGTCAGTTCAGACAGGTCTTTACCTTCCTGTACACCCAGAGCTACCGCTTTACCCACAATTTCATGAGCATCACGGAAAGCCACGCCATTTTTTACCAGATAATCTGCCAGGTCAGTAGCCGTTGAGAATCCACGAAGCGCTGCTTCACGCATGATTTCAATATTTGGTACTAGAGCAGGAATCATGTCAGCAAATGCCATTAATGAACCACGAACCGTATCGATCGCATCAAATAATGGTTCTTTGTCTTCCTGGTTATCTTTGTTGTAAGCAAGCGGTTGACCTTTCATTAGGGTCAACAAGCTCATCAGATCACCATATACACGGCCGGTTTTACCACGGATCAGTTCAGGTACATCCGGGTTTTTCTTCTGTGGCATGATCGAAGAACCAGTACAGAAACGGTCTGGAATATTTACGAACTTGAACTGAGCCGATGTCCATAGGATCATTTCTTCAGACATACGTGACAGGTGCATCATAATTAAAGATGCCGCAGCATTGAATTCAATACCGAAATCACGGTCAGAAACAGCATCAAGTGAGTTTTCAGCAACAGCTTCAAAACCTAGAAGCTCAGCAGTATAAGCACGGTCAATCGGGTAAGTCGTACCTGCCAGAGCAGCAGAACCGAGTGGCATACGGTTAACACGTTTACGGCAATCAATCAGACGCTCAGAGTCACGTACCAGCATTTCAAACCAAGCCATCAAGTGATGACCAAAAGTCACTGGCTGTGCAGTTTGCAGATGGGTAAAACCTGGCATGATGGTATTGGTGTTTTTAGCTGCCAGGCCCAGGATGCCTTTTTGCAATTTTTTCAGTAATTCCAGGATGGCATCAATTTCATCACGGACATACAGACGGATATCTGTGGCAACCTGGTCATTACGGCTACGGCCCGTATGCAATTTTTTACCGGTGATGCCGATACGCTGAGTCAGGCGCGACTCAATGTTCATATGCACATCTTCAAGGTCAATGCGCCATTCGAAGTTACCTGCTTCAATATCTGCTTTAATGGCAGTCAGACCTTCGATAATGTCATCACGTTCCTGTTCGGTCAGTACGCCAACTTTTGCCAGCATGGTTGCATGTGCAATCGAGCCTGCAATGTCTTGTTTATAAAAACGTTGGTCAAATTGAACAGATGCTGTAAATTCAGCAACAAAAGCATCAGTCGCTTCAGAGAAACGACCGCCCCACATACCCGAAGTCTGGGCTTGTGATGGATTTGAGGAATTAGAAGATGTGGTCATGTCGGCTCAATCAGATTAAAAGCAGTAGAACGAAAAAGAGTATAACAAATTCAAAGCCCGTTGCCGAAGTCCAAGTCGATCAATCTTTTACATCTCCGACCGGATCAGTGCAAAGCTCTTATTTTTTTAGCCAGATCGGCAAGCTGCACTATTTGCTGGAAATGTTTATTGGCGGCAATGTGCTGGCCATGGTCTTAGCCTTGGCAAAAGCACAGTCCTGGCAGGCGCTTAATCTGGCAGATCTACTTCAATATATGCTGTATATCAACTGGATACTGTTATGTTTTGCAGCGCTAGTCGAGCTTTTTCATCAGCACTTTCAACGTATGGGGATTAAGCTGGCATTAATCTGCGGATTTTTGCTATTACAGGCGATTGTTTTGGTAACTACGACCAGTCTGAATGTGCTGACTTATTTTGGCAGCAATTTGAATTTTCAGGGACTGAGTCTGGCAGTCGCACTGGATCAGGTCGGCCTACATCTGAGTTTTGGTATCCTGTTAGGCATGTTCTGTTTTCGCTATCTGTATTTGCGTGAACAATGGGCGCAGCAGCAGCACAGTGAATTACATGCACGGATTCAGGCCATGCAGGCCAGGATTCATCCGCATTTTCTGTTTAATAGTCTCAATAGCGTGATTAGCCTGATCAGTATTGACCCGGACAAAGCCGAACAAATGTTGCTGAATTTGTCCCGTCTTTTTCGGGCCAGTTTTCAGGAATTGAAGCTGGTCAAGTTGCAGGAAGAAATTGAACTCTGCCAGCGCTATCTGGAGATTGAACAGATTCGTCTGGGAGAGCGTTTGCAGGTCGAATGGAAATTAGAAAACAAAGACTTATACTCACAAGTCCAAATTCCATTATTGACTTTACAACCCCTAGTGGAAAATAGTATTTTCCATGGAGTTGAAAAAATTTTGACAAAGAGTACCATAAGCATATTGATTGAAATCTTGCAAAATCAAATTAATATCATCATAACAAACCCCTATACGCAGGATAATAAAACATTAAAAAAGGGACATGGTATTGCAATTGAAAATGTCAGACAGCGTCTGGAAGCTTATTACGGACCTACGATGACGTTTCAAACTTTCGCCGGTGGAGGGGTGTTTACCACGGTTGTGCAATATCGCTATAAATAAAAAGAAATCAAGGAAATCACAGTTAACTTATAATCAAATGAATAATGTTGACTGGATTAAGGAGGAGAAATGGACGTCCTGATTTGTGACGATGAGCCTTTGGCTGTCGAGCGACTATCACGTTTAGTCTCTCAACTGGGGCATGATGTGGTTGCAACAGCTACGCATGGTCGTCAAGCAATTGATCTGGCTCACCAGCATGAACCTGATGTCATCTTATTAGATATTCAAATGCCTGAAATGGATGGTTTGACCTGTGCGCAGCATTTGCGTCAGCTCGACCCGATGCCGGCTATTGTCTTTTGTACGGCCTATGACCAACACGCGCTGGATGCATTCAAGTCTAATGCAGACGGCTACCTGCTTAAACCGGTGATGCAACAGGAATTGGCACAGGTTTTAGAGCATCTAATTAAACTTACCCAAGCTCAAATGAGCCAACTAAAACAAAAAGAAAATATGGAAGAAATCAATATCAGCCGCCATCAAATTGCGGCAAAGACCTATCGCGGGGTCGAATTGGTGCCAGTTGAAAATATCTATTATTTTCTGGCGGATCAAAAATATGTGACCGTACGCCATAAAAACGGCAGTGTCCTGATTGATGAAACCCTGAAGGAGTTGGAACAGGAGTTTGGACATCAGTTCATCAGGATTCACCGTAATGCACTGGTTTCGGTTCACTATCTGGAAGGCTTGGAAGTGGTGAGTTCCGGCCAGTATCAGGTGCGTTGTCGTGAACTGGAAGAGCGTCTGGCGGTCAGCCGGCGTCATTTGCCATTCTTGCGGGAACGGATTCAGAAACTCTAAACGGATCAATGAGTTCGTCTGGACCAGTATTGAAACTTGTATAAATTCGCTTGCATTTTCAAGTGAGCAGGTTAAGTTTAGACTATTGTTCTCATTGACTGTTTATTGAAATTTATGAAGACCCTAAAAATTGCTACTCGACAAAGTCCACTTGCGCTCTGGCAGGCGGAACATATCCGTGCACGCTTACAGGACCTGCATGCTGGACTTCAGGTCGAGTTAGTCACTTTTGTTACACAGGGTGATAAAATTCTTGATACGCCATTGGCTAAAATTGGCGGTAAGGGCTTATTTGTAAAAGAATTAGAAGCAGCCTTACTAGATGGTCGTGCTGATCTGGCAGTCCATTCAATGAAAGATGTGCCAATGGCTTTGCCTGAAGGCTTATCTTTGGCAGTCATCTGTGAACGTGAAGATCCACTGGATGCTTTTGTCTCAAATACTTATGCCAGTTTTGACGAATTGCCTCAAGGTGCCAAAGTTGGAACTTCCAGCTTGCGCCGTAAAACCCAGATTTTAAAACAGCGTCCGGACCTTGAGATTATCGATTTACGCGGTAATGTGGGTACACGCTTATCCAAACTGGATGCAGGTCAGTATGATGCAATCATCCTGGCCAGTGCCGGTTTAAAACGCTTGGGCCTTGCAGATCGTATTCGTCATAGTATTGTGCCTGAAGTAAGTTTACCCGCAGTAGGACAGGGTGCACTGGGCCTGGAATGCCGGAGTGGAGATCAAGCGGTATTAGATTTAATCCAGCCTCTGTTACATGTAGAAACTGATGCCTGTGTCCGTGCCGAACGTGCCTTTAATGCCTATCTGGAAGGTGGCTGTCAGGTGCCAATCGCAGGCTATGCCACTTTAAATGAAGGTGTCATTTCGATTGAAGGCCGGGTCGGTAGCGTAGATGGCGCAACTTTGCTACGCGCACAGCAAAGTGGAACCATGGCAGATGCAGAGCAATTGGGCGTGCAGCTGGCCAAAGATCTACTAGATCAGGGTGCAGGCGAGTTACTGAAAGCCCTTTATTCAAAATAATGTTGTTCATTAATACCCGTCCGAGTGATCGTGCTGCAAATTTAACGCAAGCTCTACAGACAGCGCAAATTCCGGTGATAGAGTTGCCCTTGCTAGAACTGGTACAGCAGCCTTATACGGATGAGCTAGCCAGTTTATTTAGGCAGCTACCCCAAGCAAAACTGATTGTCGTAGTGAGTCCGACCGCTGCCCAAATTGGCATGCAATATTTGCAGCAGGCAGGCCTATCATTGCATGATCTTGGAAGTGTCCAGTGGGTCGCTGTGGGTAAAGCTACCGAGCGGGCTTTAGCAAGCTTCGGTATCCAGAGTTATGTGCCTGATGTGGAGACTTCGGAAGGGATGCTGCAATTGCCTGTGCTACAGCAGTTAGCTACCGGATCAACTGTCGCCTTTTGGCGAGGTGAAGGTGGGCGTCAGTTTATGATGCAGCATTTAAAGGATCAGCAAATTCATATATTGAATTTCATTTTATATGATCGTCAGTGTCCGCCAGTGACTTCCGAGATATTAGCTAAACATTTGACGAGCCTTGAAGCTAATCCCCGTTATGCAGTCTTGGTCAGCAGTGAAGCGAGCTGGCTTAACTGGCTAGCCTTGATGCAGCCGTATCCGCATCTCATCAATCGGGCATTGTATTTGGTTTTGGGGCCGCGTTTGGCTGCCATGCTTGGGGAATATCAACAGCAACATCAGGCTGGTTTTCAATTCGCTCAGTTAGAGGACTTAAGCGGATCGACGATTTTGCAGCAGCTACTGATGTACTAGGAAACGCATGAAAAAATTATTCATTGTTTTTTTCATCTTGAGCTTGGCGTGGATTGCCAAGCTGAGCTATGACCTGTTTGGCTTAAATTCAGCACAGACTGAATTGACCCAGAATTTTAAGCAGCTGCAACAGCAGAATGCCAATCTGAATGATCAGCTGGTGGCCTTAAAACGTCAGGTTGCTACGGGCCAAGCAGCAAACCCTGAAACACCGAACAAGGGGATAGTTCAGGATACTCCTAGGGCTAACTTGCAGGATGATCTACCTTTAGTTGAGCAATATCTGGATCTGGTTGAGTTTGCCTTGCAGCAGCAACAATATGCAATGGCGATGGAAAAGTTGAACCAATTATCCAATCAGCTTGAACATCTAGAACTGGCACCTGCTCTTCTGGGTAGCCTGAATCAGGCGATTGACAAGGATCGGGAAGTCCTTAAGCAGTTCATCAACAATCGTTTAGTACAACAGAATAAATTAAAAGAATTACTGCAACAGATTGATATTGAGATGGAAAAGGAAATCCAGGTGCAGCATCAGCACCGCGCTACAGCCCAAAGCTCATTTTGGCAGCGCTGGATTCAGATTGAATCAGTCGAGAAACCGAGTGCAGTCTTAATGCAGCGTAATCTGGTCTTAAAAGAAGCTCAGCTGCGTTTACTGATTGCAGAAAATAGTGCGCAACAAGGACAGCAGGTAGCTTTCCAGCAAGCCCTGAAAAGTGTGATCGAGGTATTGGCTCAACTTCCGGATGCGCAAAGCAAACAATGGATTCAACGACTGGAGCAAATTAAGGCAGCACCTCAAACGCCTACTCCTCAGCTCAATACGCGTACCCTGATCGGTTAATTGCTTATGAAACAGATTTTACTTGCTTATTTACTGGTTGGTTTGCTGGGCTTAGCGATCTTGAGTGTACTGAGCTATGGTTATGGTGCGGGCTATGTCTATCTGTATTGGCGCGAACTACAGATCCAGACCACTTTCTGGTTTCTGGTGGGCTTGCTTATCGTAATCAGCTTCATGATGCATATGCTGTGGTATGCGACCAAGCGTTATCTCAGCTTTAAACGGCGTAAACATGAAACGGTATTCAGCTTTGCCCGCCTGCATCCTTATGAGCAGTTAGCTGTGGTTTGGTTATTAAATGCTGCACAGGATCAACGGGATTTTATCCAGCAGTCTTTTAATCAGTCAGGATTGCTCAAGCATATTATTGATGCCCGATTATCCTGGGGACAGCAACAATATAGCGAAGCATTGAGTAGTTTAAATCAGTCTAATCCTATGGCATTTGAACTGGCAGAATTACAGCGGATTGAAATCTATTTATCGCAGCAGGATGGTCAGCAGGCATTAACTCACCTAGAATTTTTAAATCAGCATGAGTTATCTCCTTGGTTAAGACGGGTCAAAACCGCTTATGAGCAGCGTTTAAATGCTTTATGGGGGCAATTCGCCTTACAGTTTCCCTGGTTATATTTACGTTCAACCAAATATGGACATTTAGACCAAGAAGTAAAAAAAATATGGCTGCAGCAATTATTAATAGCTTATGACCAGGCTACTGAAGACGATTTGGAATATTTAAAACAACGTTATCTAGATTTAAAACAGGACATATTTAACCGTGACTATGAAGTCAAGCTATTATGGTTGAAACTGTTATTTAGAATGCCGGAAATGAGTGTTGAGCATGAAAGCCTTGCTAAACATTTACTGGAACTCCAATTTAATCAGGATGTATTTTATTTATGGTTCCAGCAGCAGTTATTAAAGCAGTTTCCAGATTATGCAGATATTGAGCAGCAGATCTCAGCTTGGGATGCAAAATATACTGCACTGCCAATATTAAGTTTTGCCAAATGGCATATTCTACAGGCAACTGGCCGGGTAGAAGAAGCTCAGCAATTGCTGGATCTCTATCCAGATGACATCCGCATGAGCTATTTGAGAATTAAATCTGTATTGCAGGGAAGAGATGATTTAATACAGCAGTTAAATGCCGTATTTGAATCGAATGTTAATTTTATCGAAATCAGAATTTGAGGAAATAATGTCAGAATTACAACAATATCCGGTGATTTATTCGCAAACTGTTGCATGGGGAGACATGGATGCGTTTGGGCATGTTAATAATGCGATGTATTACCGTTATATAGAAAGTGCCCGTTTGGCTTATTTGGGTAAATTAAATATTTTTGATGAAGATATTTTAACAGTAGTGGCTTCAAATCAATGCCGTTATTTAAAACCTGTAGTTTATCCAGATCAATTAAAAGTGGCGGCACGAATTGATGAAATTCGGAATAGTGCAGTCAGAATGCATTATTTATTATGGAGTGAACAGCAGCAAAGTATCGTGGCCACTTCAGAAGCAGTAATTGTATGTATAAATAAAAATATGCAGAAAACTGAAATACCTGAACATATTCGAGAAAAAATAAAATCGCTAGAATTAACTGTACAACATGAAATTTAATATTAGAGTTTTTATCTCTAATTTAATGATTAATTTTGTAATGGCCCTTAAGTTTATTGTTATACATTTAAAATTTTATATTGAATATTACACTTAATATAAATATGATGGGTTCGTTATTTATTAAAAGAAATAATGCTATTTATTGGAGAACATGATGCCAGACATTACAAATTTATCAGTTGAAGAGTTAAAACGTTTACAAGCAGAAGCTGAGTCTTTAATTGCTTTGAAAAAAGATCAGGAAATTGAAGATGCTTATCATCAGGTATTGGATATTGCCGACAAAGTAGGCTTAACGATTGAACAGCTTCTTGAATTTGGTGCTTCTAAACGTAAAAAAACTGCACGTAAGTCCGTAGAGCCACGTTATCGCAGTAAAAGCAATCCGGAAGACACCTGGACTGGTCGCGGTAAACAGCCACGCTGGTTAGTTGCTGAATTAGAGAAAGGCGCAAAACTGGAAGATTTCGTGATCTAATCCTTCTGCCGCATTATTCATCATCAGGCTGTTATGCATACGGCCTGTGATTGATCAGCCAAGCACATCCTGCTTGGTTTTTTTATGCCTATGAATTGGCGTCAGAGAAAAAGTGTGCATAATGTGATTATAAAATGACAAAACTATAAATTTAGGGGTTTCGATTGGATAGGTTGGTCGTGGCGGGATGAGCAATAAGCCGAAAACATTAAAATGGTTGATATTTGCAATTCTAGCCTTTTTTGTCTTTGTAATTCTGCAAGTTCCTGCAGCTTGGTTAATTTCAAAATTTTATAAAAATAATCAGGTCTTGCATAATGTAAGCGGGAATATCTGGCAGGGAAGTGCGGACTGGAAAAAAGGTAATCTTCGGGGAAGTCTGAACTGGCAGGTTCGTCCTTTGGACCTGTTGTTGCTGAGATTAGGGGCAAATATTGATCTGCATAGCGGTAATACCCAGTTTTCGGGTGTGATGGGCTATGGCTTGAATAAAACTTTAACCGTTAAAAATCTTGAGGGACAGCTTGCACCTGAAACTTTAAAGAAGATTGCTGACTGGCAATGGCCTACCAACCCGATTCAGTTTAAAGAACTCGATTTTAAATATAAAAAAGAGCAAGGCTTTAGTCATGTAGACGGTCAGATGCAATGGAGCGGTGGTGAACTGATTTACACGTTTGCTCAGCGTCAGGAGCGCATGAATGTACCGGTTCTGAGTGGTCAGTTATCCGATGAGAATGGGCAGCTGCTGCTGGATGTACGTGACAATCGTGATCAACGTATGTTGAATATTAAACTGGATCCAACCTTAATGCTGGATATTCAGCTGACACAACGCTTTTTACTTAATGCTCCTTCTTATACCGGTAAAGCTGGGCTGGATACTTATGTGATTAGTACCCGTCAGCCTTTGATGGGGGGCTTTAACTGATGGCAAGCCCACTCGATTATTTTAAAAACATTGATCTGAAACAGACAGAGCGTATTGCTCCAATTTTACTGTTTCTGCTGATTCTGTATCTATGCTGGAAATTGGCTGCTTTATTCTGGCTTCTGGTGGCTCCTCCACAAGCGATGCAGATTGATCAGGTAGAACTGGGGTCACAACAGGCTCAAGTGCCAAATATAAGTGCCTTTTCACTATTTCAGGAAAATACTTACGCAGCGAACACTGTTGAAACTGCCAATATTGTCTTGCAGGGGGTTGTGGTGGCGAGCCCAAGCTATAACTCTTCAGCAGTCTTGAAAATTAATGACCAGTCTGACCGTTATCGGGTCGGAGAAGTATTGGGGAATAGCGGTTTTACACTGGCTGAAGTGTATTGGGACCGGGTGATTTTGCGTAAATCAAGCGGTGCGACCCAAGAAATCCTGTTTAAAGGGTTGGAAAATGGTTTAAACCAGCCAATCGTGCCGGATACCTCAGCATCTTCAAATCCGATGCCTCCGATGCATACGGAAAGTGGTATGCCCGAACAACCTTCGCCACAGAGTGAAATCAATCGGGCCATCCAGCAGATGCAGGAAAATAAGGACCAGTACTTACAGAATATGGGGGTAAGTGCAGCAGAGGGTGGTTATGAAGTCACTTCACGGACACCGGCTGCACTGCGTAATCGCTTGGGATTAAGACCGGGAGACCGGATTTTGTCTTTGAATGGTCAGACCCTGTCACAGGGACAAACCGAAGCACAATTACTGGAACAGGCTCGACGTGAAGGTCAGGTCAAACTAGAAATAAAACGTGGTGATCAGGTGATGACCATACAACAGGATTTGAAGTGATGTGTCATCACGCATAGGGTTAGGAAACACAAAAGTTTATGGCTTTATTTAATAATAATCAATCAGCATGGGCATTCTGTGTGGCCGCACCATTGGTTGCTATGGTCAGTACGGCAAGTTATGCGCAAACCTGGAAAATCAATCTCCGGGATGCAGACTTAACCGCATTCATTAATGAAGTGGCGGATATTACCGGTAAAAATTTTGCGGTAGACCCACGGGTTCGAGGCAATGTCACGGTCATTTCCAACAAGCCACTGAATAAAAATGAAGTTTATGACCTGTTTTTAGGCGTCTTGAATGTCAATGGTGTAGTGGCCATCCCTTCAGGAAATACCATCAAGCTGGTACCAGACAGCAATGTTAAAAGCTCCGGGATTCCCTATGATGCTCGTCATCGTGCGACCGGTGACCAGATTGTTACTCGCGTGATCTGGCTGGAAAATACCAATCCGAATGACCTGATTCCAGCCCTGCGTCCGTTAATGCCACAGTTTGCCCATCTGGCTGCCGTTCCGGGCACCAATGCACTAATTGTGTCGGACCGAGCCACTAATATCTATCAGCTGGAAACCATCATCCGTAATCTGGATGGCACAGGCCAGAACGATATTGAAGCCATTAGCCTACAATCCAGTCAGGCCGAAGAAATGATCGAGCTGATTGACTCTATGGCAGCAACAGGTGCAGCTAAAGATTTGCGTGGTTCACGGGTGCGGGTCATGGCAGATGTGCGTACTAACCGGATTCTGATTAAAGGGGATCCAGCGACACGTAAGCGTATTCGTCAGATTATTGAAACGCTGGATGTACCTGCAGCAGACCGTCTGGGTGGCTTAAAAGTCTTCCGTTTGAAATATGCCAGTGCCAAGAATCTTTCGGAAATTTTGCAGGGATTAGTGACAGGGCAGGCAGTCAATATGGGTTTGGATAATTCTTCTTCCAGCTCGTCTTCATATAATTCGACTAATAACCTGAATACCAACAGTACTACTAACTCAAACAGCTCAACCGCATCCAATATTCAGCTCAATACTGGCATGAAAACCGAGCAGGGCGGGATTAGCAGCTTTAATGCCAATGGCGTCAGCATCATTGCAGATGCCACACAAAATTCATTGGTGGTCAAGGCTGACCCGCAACTGATGCGTGAAATCGAATCTGCCATTGGTCAGTTAGATGTACGCCGTCAACAGGTTCTGATTGAAGCTGCAATTATTGAAGTAGAAGGGACAGATGCAGATCAGCTGGGTGTGCAATGGGCCTTAGGTGATATCAGCAGCGGAATTGGTCTGATCAATTTTGATAATTTTGGCACCAGTCTGAAAAATATTGCAGCAGGTTATCTGACTGGCGGTGGTGCAGGTGCGGCGAGTACTGTCGGTGCAGGCAGTTCACTGGTGATTGGTGATTACCGTGAAGGCAGTGATGGTTCACGCCGTTTATACGGCGCGATGATTCAGGCCTTAAAAGAAACGACCAAGTCTAACCTGTTATCTACGCCGTCGATTGTGACCATGGATAATGAGGAAGCTTATATTGTCGTGGGTGAAAATGTGCCCTTTGTGACCGGTTCGGTTTCGACCAGTGGCTCAGGCGTGGCTAATCCTTATACCACCATTGAGCGTAAAGATGTCGGCGTAACCTTAAAAGTCGTACCGCACATTGGTGAAGATGGTACGGTACGTCTGGAAGTTGAACAGGAAGTCTCTGCGGTCAATCGAGATCGTGGACAAGCACAGGATTTGGTGACCAGCAAGCGTGCAATTAAAACTTCGATTCTGGCTGAACATGGGCAAACCATCGTACTCGGTGGCTTAATCTCGGATAATACTACGTATGGACGTCAGGCTGTTCCAGGTCTGGGAGCGATTCCAGGTATAGGACGCTTATTTCGCGCTGAAGGTAAGTCTAATCAGAAACGTAACTTATTGATCTTTATCCATCCAACGATTGTGGGGGATAAAAATGAAGTGCGTAAACTGACGCAGCAACGTTATGGTCAACTCTATAGCCTGCAATTGGCACTCGATTCAGACGGTAATTTTGCCAAGCTGCCGGAAAGTGTTGAAGATGTGTATCAGCAGCGTATTCCAGTTTCCAAGACACCACTGACGAATTCGACCTACCAGAATGTCCCAAGTGCCCCAGCACCAACGCCGTCAGCTACAGCAGTAGCTACACCGGTAGCAATTGAGCCGGGGATTCAGCGACAAGTGGTACAGCAGCCAGTCCAGCAGGTTGAAAAAAGTAGAAATACCGTTACAACAACCACACTTAGACCCAAAAGCTAGGCCATTCGCATTTGCATACAGCATGTTATGATAATGTCAAAGAGAATAGAGAAGTAGATTTCATGACTTGGAAAATACAGGCAATTACCGATGATTTGACTGGACAGGAAATAGCGATCGACCGTGACATGCTGGTGGGGCGTCATCAGGCAGCTGATATTGTGTTGCAGGCCGCGGAAATCTCGCGTAAGCATGCTGCTTTTCTGCTGAAAGACGATGCACTGTGGGTACAGGATCTAGGCTCATCTAATGGCACTTTTGTGAATGATTTACGTATTGAGCAGGAAACGCAGTTAAAGCAGGATGATGTGGTCCAGTTTGCCAGCTTGAAATTTCTGGTTCTTGAACCTGTAGCTCCTGTTGAAGTGGCGCCAGAAGTTGAAGAAACAGCAGAGCAAGTGGTTGAAGAAATCGAAACGGTTGAGAAAACTCCTGCCCAGCAGATGAATGAGCAGGGCATTCCAGAATTGAAAGAGCGTGATGCTTCAGTCAACTTGACCCGTGATGGTATGCCGACCAATGTCGGTATTCCAAAACCTGCGCCTATTGCTGAAGGGGTAGACCTGAGCTCGGTTAAGCCAGAACCCGCACCGATTCCGGTGGAACAGCCTGTTTCTCGTGTAGAGCAGGAAAAAGAAGCACAGAAAAATGCATCTATTGGACTGATTTCACTAATCGTTCTGATTATTTTGGCGATTATCGCCTGGGTGTTGTTTAAATAAGCCCATGATTGGTTACAATCGAGGCATGCATCACGCATGCCTTTTTTATGGCTGCAAATAAAGAAAATGAGGGGCAGGATGTCAATTGCACAACTGGAACAACGTAAGCTGATTTTATTCGATCTGGATGGTACCTTGGTGGATTCAGCCCATGATCTGTATCGAGCCATGAATATGAGCCTGAATGTCTTGCAGCTACCCCTGGTGACTGAGGAGCAGGTACGGGTGTGGATCGGTAAAGGAACGTCCAAGTTCTGTGAAAGCGTACTCCAGCATTTGGTGGGAGAAGTATTACCCGCCCAGCATCAGGAATTACTTGCGACGTTCCTGGAAATTTATAATGCCGATCCTTGTGTAGATACCAAGCCATTTGACGGAATTATCGAGTTTCTGGAATGGGGTAAGGCTAACGATAAAAAACTGATCTGTGTGACCAATAAACCAGAAGAACCGGCACGCAGTATTCTGGATATTCTGGAAATGGCGCAATACTTTGATGACACGATTGGTGGTGATCGCTTTGCCGAGCGTAAGCCAGATCCGCGTCAGTTGTTGCATTGTGTAGAACATTATGGCGTGACCAAAGATCAGATACTGATGATTGGTGATTCGGTCAATGACATTGAAGCTGCACGCCGTGCGGGTATAGATTGTATTGTAGTCAGCTATGGCTATAATCATGGTGAAAATATAGCAGACTGTGATCCTCAAGAAATTGTCGATGATCTACGTGAGTTGCTTGCTTAAATAGGGTACGAAGGAAATAAGATGAATAGTTGTAAGGTTTTTCGATGGCGTCGCTCAGTTCAATTCCATTTTCATACTGAGTAACCCCAATTTAAAGAGAAAAACCGAATGACAACTTCAGCTCAATTCCAGCAACTTGCATCTCAAGGCTATAACCTGATTCCTGTATACCGTCAGCGTCTGGCCGATACGGATACTCCTTTATCTATCTTTGCCCGTCTAAAACAGCACCAACAGGCTTATCTGTTCGAATCTGTGGAAGGGGGAGAAAACTGGGCGCGCTATTCAATTATCGGTCTGGGTGAATCCACTGTATTCTCCTGTAATGCGGGTGAACTTACTGTTCAACATCCAGATGGCTCTATTGAAAAACAGCACTGTGCCGATCCATTCCAGTATATCCGTGACTTTCAGGCACAGTTTAAAGTACCGACCCAGGCAGAACTTCCAGCCTTACCAAGCTTTACCGGTGGTCTTGTCGGTTACTTTGGTTATGACTCAGTACGTTATATCGAACCTAAGCTAAAAAATGTGCCTGAAGCCGACCCTGTAGGCTTGCCAGATATCTGGATGATGCTGTCCAAGACGGTCATCGTATTTGATAACCTGAAAGATACCCTATTCCTGATTGTACATGCCGATGCAGCTGATCCGGCGGCTTATGAAAAAGCGCAGCAGCAGCTGGATGAGCTGGAAAATATTCTGGCGACACCGGTAAGCCTGAAAGCAGAAAAACATACAGCACCGCATTTTGAGTCTTTAACTGGGCATGACAACTTCATTGCCTCTATTGAAAAGGTCAAAGAATACATCCGTGCCGGAGATGTGATGCAGGTCGTTCCAGGCCATCGTATGGTTTCTGATTTCGATGGTGAGCCTTTACAGGTCTATCGCGCATTACGTCATCTTAATCCATCACCTTACCTGTTCCTCGTGCAAGGGCAGACCCTAGAAGACAATACGCCGTTCCATATTGTCGGCTCTTCACCTGAAATTCTGTCACGTCTGGAAAATGGCATTGCGACTGTTCGTCCACTGGCGGGTACGCGTCCACGTGGCAAGACCAAGGAAGAAGATCTGGCACTGGAAAAAGATTTACTGTCTGATGAAAAAGAAATTGCCGAGCACTTAATGCTGATTGACTTAGGCCGAAATGATGTCGGTCGAGTATCCAAAATCGGTAAAGTGCAAGTCACTGATCAAATGGTGATCGAACGTTACTCGCATGTGATGCACATTGTGTCGAATGTACAAGGTGAAGTGCAGGATGATGTGGATGCGCTGGATGTTTTTAAGGCAACTTTCCCGGCTGGAACACTTTCTGGTGCACCAAAAATCCGTGCCATGGAAATTATTGACGAAGTTGAGCCAGTGAAACGCGGAATTTTTGGCGGCGCTGTTGGTTATTTAGGCTGGCATGGTGAAATGGACATGTCGATTGCCATTCGTACCTGCGTGATTCGTGAAAATAAGGTCTATGTTCAGGCTGGAGCAGGGCTGGTTGCGGACTCAAATCCTGAGTCAGAATGGAATGAAACCCAAATAAAAGCTCGTGCAGTGATCAAAGCGGTTGAATTATCATCAAACGGATTGATTTTGTGAGTTTTTGGCGTTTTTTTTGAAAAAAACACTTGCATGGATTCTGAGTTTTGCTAAACTGCACACCGTTCCGATACGAAACGTACGAAACACTAAGAAACGCCGGCATAGCTCAGTTGGTAGAGCAACTGACTTGTAATCAGTAGGTCCACAGTTCGAATCCGTGTGCCGGCACCATCTTAGAGAGTTTGGAGTGCGAAGTAAAGAACGACACTGATGTAAGTGTAAAAATGGTGAGGTTCCCGAGCGGTCAAAGGGGGCGGACTGTAACTCCGCTACGAAAGTTTCGAAGGTTCGAATCCTTCCCTCACCACCAATTTTAAGACTTCAAAGTGGTAAGTACCAACATCGTGCGGGAGTAGCTCAGTTGGTAGAGCGGCAGCCTTCCAAGCTGCATGTCGCGAGTTCGATCCTCGTCTCCCGCTCCATTGTTTGAAGTGCTAATATTTGCTCTTATAGCTCAGTGGTAGAGCACTCCCTTGGTAAGGGAGAGGTCTCGAGTTCAAATCTCGATAAGAGCTCCAGATTACAGTTTGGCAACGTGGTTGCAAAAATATTTCAAAAGCAGGCTATTTAGTCTGCTTTTCAAGTATTTGGTGTTTGATTTTTTTTAAACGATATGTCGGAGCTGGGTTTTACTCAGAATTGTGTTCGACGTAAACGAGGAAGATTAACATGGCTAAGGCTAAGTTTGAACGTAATAAGCCACACGTTAACGTGGGCACAATCGGTCACGTTGACCATGGTAAAACAACTTTAACAGCTGCGATTGCAACTGTATGTGCTAAAAAATTCGGTGGTGAAGCGAAAGACTACGCTGCAATCGACTCTGCACCAGAAGAAAAAGCACGTGGTATTACAATTAATACTTCACACGTAGAATACGATTCTCCAACTCGTCACTACGCTCACGTAGACTGCCCGGGCCACGCCGATTATGTTAAAAACATGATTACTGGTGCTGCTCAGATGGACGGCGCGATCCTTGTATGTGCTGCGACTGACGGTCCAATGCCACAAACTCGTGAACACATCCTGCTTTCTCGTCAGGTAGGTGTACCTTACATCGTTGTATTCTTGAACAAATGCGACCTTGTAGACGACGAAGAGCTTCTTGAACTGGTTGAAATGGAAGTTCGTGAACTTCTTTCTACTTACGACTTCCCAGGTGATGATACTCCTGTAATCCGTGGTTCTGCTCTTCTTGCACTTAATGGTGATGACAGCCAATACGGCGAGCCAGCAGTAGTTGCGCTTGTTGAAGCTCTTGACTCTTACATCCCAGAACCAGAACGTGCAATCGACCAAGCATTCCTGATGCCAATCGAAGACGTATTCTCAATTTCTGGTCGTGGTACAGTTGTAACTGGCCGTGTTGAAACTGGTGTCATCAAAGTTGGTGAAGAAGTTGAAATCGTGGGTATCAAAGACACAGTTAAGACTACTGTAACTGGCGTTGAAATGTTCCGTAAACTTCTTGACGAAGGTCGTGCTGGTGAGAACTGTGGTATCTTGCTTCGTGGTACTAAACGTGAAGACGTACAACGTGGTCAAGTACTTGCTAAACCAGGTTCTATCAAACCGCACACTAAATTCGATGCAGAAGTATACGTACTTTCTAAAGACGAAGGTGGTCGTCATACTCCATTCCTTAACGGTTACCGTCCACAGTTCTACTTCCGTACAACTGACGTAACTGGCGCGATTTCTTTGAAAGAAGGCGTTGAAATGGTTATGCCTGGTGACAACGTAGAAATGTCAGTAGAACTGATCCACCCAATCGCAATGGACCCAGGTCTACGTTTTGCGATCCGTGAGGGTGGTCGTACAGTTGGTGCTGGTGTAGTTGCTAAAGTAACTGCATAATCATAGAATAGAAAATAAGCTGGAGTTTCGGCTCCAGTTTATCTACAGGCCAGTAGTTCAATTGGTAGAGCGTCGGTCTCCAAAACCGAATGTTGGGGGTTCGAGTCCCTCCTGGCCTGCCAAGTTTTTTCAAAAGACGCTTGATGTCGGCAAAACTGGTCATATAATAAGTCGCGAAACCTACGACGAGTACAAAAATGTCGAATGATAAATCACGCGACGCATTAAGCGAAGCGGCAATTCCTCAAAGAAATAATCCTGCTGTAGATGTAAGTTCTGGTTCTCCATTAGACATTGTTCTATGGGTTATCGCCTTGATTTTATTGGTCGGTGCTATGATGGTAAACCAATATTTACCTGCATACTGGGCGCCTGCGAATGATATTTGGGTGCGCGTTGGGGTAATTTTGGCTTGTATCGTTGTGGCATTCGGTTTATTATACGCCACCCATCAAGGCAAAGGCTTTGTTCGTCTTCTTAAGGATGCACGAATCGAGTTACGTCGAGTGACCTGGCCTACCAAACAAGAGACTGTGACCACATCTTGGCAAGTCCTTGCTGTTGTAGTGATTGCAGCCATTGTTCTATGGTGCTTTGACTATGTTTTAGGCTGGTTAATGAAGTTTATTATCGGGTAAGAGAGCTATGAAACGTTGGTACATTATTCATGCCTATTCAGGTTATGAAAAACAAGTGATGCGTTCGCTTAATGATCGAATCCAGCGTAGCGCTGTTGCCGATAGCTTTGGTGAAGTCCTTGTTCCTACCGAAGAAGTGGTAGAAATGAAGGATGGCAAGAAGCGTAAATCAGAGCGTAAGTTCTTTCCTGGTTATGTATTAGTCGAAATGGAAATGAACGATGACACTTGGCACATCGTGAAAGAGTGTCCAAAAGTGCTTGGTTTTATTGGTGGTACGGCTGAAAAACCGGCTCCAATTACGCAAAAAGAAGCTGATGCAATTCTTGCACGTGTACGCAATACTGGTGAAGCACCGCGTCCTAAGACCATGTTTGAACCAGGTGAAGAATTACTCGTAATTGACGGTCCATTCACTGACTTTAAAGGTGTAGTGGAAGAAGTGCTTTACGACAAGTCACGCTTAACGCTGACGATTAACGTATTTAACCGACCAACTCAGGTTGAACTGGAATTTCGCCAAGTCGAAAAAACAGTTTAATTTGTTCGGGTTGAAAACGCCTGATTTGCGTGCAAATCAGGCATTGTTGTTGTAACGGTATCGTTACTTGAAATCATTGGGGAGCCTAACGGCGTTTGCACCCAGAGGTAATTTGAAATGGCTAAGAAGATTGACGGCTATATCAAGCTGCAAGTTCCAGCTGGTAAAGCGAATCCATCTCCACCGATTGGTCCTGCACTAGGTCAACGTGGTGTTAACATCATGGCATTCTGTAAAGAATTCAATGCTGCTACACAAAAAGTTGAAGCTGGTCTACCAATTCCAGTCGTGATCACTGTGTACAACGACAAGTCGTTCACATTCATCATGAAAACTCCACCTGCTGCTGTTCTTCTTAAGAAAGCTGCTGGTATCCAAAAGGGTTCTTCTGTACCTAACAAAACTAAAGTTGGTAAGTTGACTCGTGCTCAATTGGAAGAAATCGCGACTACTAAAGAACCAGACTTAACTGGTGCTGATTTAGACGCGCGTGTACGTACCATCGCTGGTTCTGCACGTTCTATGGGCTTGGAAGTGGAGCTATAAGACATGGCAAAGTTAACTAAACGTCAAAAAGCCATTGCTGCTGCTGTAGAAGCACAGAAAGTTTACACTTTAGAAGAAGCTGTAGAAGTTCTTACTAGCCTTCCAGCTGCGAAATTCAAAGAATCTTTGGACATCGCTGTAAACCTGGGTGTTGACCCTCGTAAATCTGATCAGGTTGTTCGTGGTGCGACTACTCTTCCTGCAGGTACTGGTAAAACTGTACGCGTAGCTGTATTTGCTCAAGGCGCTGCTGCTGAAGCTGCGAAAGAAGCTGGTGCAGACGTTGTTGGTTTCGACGATCTTGCTGAAAGCATCCAAGGCGGAAACCTTGACTTCGACGTAGTGATTGCTGCTCCTGATGCAATGCGCGTTGTTGGTAAACTGGGTACGATTCTTGGTCCACGTGGCTTAATGCCAAACCCTAAAGTGGGTACTGTAACTCCTGACGTTGCGACTGCAGTTAAAAATGCAAAAGCTGGTCAAGCGCGTTACCGTGTAGACAAAGCAGGTATTATCCACGCTGCGATCGGTCAAGTAGGTTTCTCTGCTGAAGCTGTTCGTCAAAACGTTGAAGCTCTTGTAGCTGACCTTAAGAAAGCAAAACCTGCTACTTCTAAAGGTGTTTACATTCAAAAGATCACTCTAAGCTCTACTATGGGTCCTGGTCTGATCGTTGATGTAGCAAACGTTTCTAAATAAGTTATAAACTTATACAGAATTTTAAAGCCCTGAGTAAGTTTTAAAGCACTGCTTTAAAACTTACGCAAGAAGAAACCGGTTTCGGACTACTTGCGAACTTAGGCAGACTTTGAATTGATAAATGTAAATTTATCAGCGTCAAAGACCTCAGGCGAGGGGAGTTTTATGCTTTCCTCTTAATACTCCAGCCTGCGTAGACGCGGTGGTGTGATTTGTTCATCCTCCGCGTGTGATTTCAGAGATGAATTCACGAATTGGGAGTGTGCTTGTGATCAGGCACATAAATCACCGTTAGGAGGTTTTACAATGGCTCTTCTTATTGAAGGCAAAAAACAGATCGTAGCTGAAGTAAGTGAAATTGCTTCTACTGCATTTGCCGCTGTTGTTGCTGACTACCAAGGTTTAACAGTTGAGCAATTAACTGCTCTTCGTGTTGAAGCTCGTAAACTAGGTGTTAAAACACGTATCGTGCGTAACACTCTGGCTAAACGCGCTCTTCAAGATACTCAATTCAATATCTTGAACGACAGCCTTGTTGGCCCAACAATCTTAGCTTTCTCGACTTCTGAAGACGACATGGGTGCAGCTGCACGCTTGTTCGAAGAATTCGCAAAAACTAACAAAGCATTCGAACTTAAAGCTGCTGCATTTGATGGCAAAGTTTACGAAGGTGCTGAAGTTAGCGTAATCGCGAACCTTCCGAACCAAGAAAAAGCGCTTACTATGCTTGCAAACGTTCTTCAAGCTCCTATTTCGAAATTGGGTCGCCTTATTACTGCGCTCAAAGAGAAAAACGAGTCAGAAGCTGCATAAGCTTAAATTTATTTCCACACCATTCAATTTCCATTTGGAGTTATTCTCATGGCTTTAACTAACGAAGAAATCCTAAACGCAGTTGCAGAAAAAACTGTTCTTGAACTTGTTGAACTAATCTCTGCTTTCGAAGAGAAATTCAACGTATCTGCTGCTGCTGTTGCTGTTGCTGCTGCTCCTGGCGCTGCTGCTGCTGCTGAAGAACAATCAGAATTCAACGTTGAGTTGACTTCTTTCGGTGGTAACAAAGTTGCTGTAATTAAAGCAGTTCGTGAAGCTACTGGTCTTGGCTTGAAAGAAGCTAAAGACATGGTTGAAGGCGCACCTACAGTTCTTAAAGAAGGCGTTTCTAAAGAAGAAGGCGAAGAGCTTAAGAAAAAACTTGAAGAAGCTGGTGCTACAGTTACTCTTAAGTAATTTCTTAAAGGAGCCGGTTTTTTTATAATCGGCTCCAAAAATTGGCTGATGGCTCTTGGGTCATCAGCCTTTTTGCGTTACAATAATCGGCTCGATTTTTGTTTGCATGATATAAAATTCATACAAATTAAAAATAAACATAATGAACAAACGCTTACCAATATTTTTCATTAAAAAAATATTGTTAAGCGTTTTAATACCACTAAAAATTGCAGCATTTGTAAAGAGTGGTGGCCATATCGGCCAGCGTAATTCCTTCTGAGCCCGTTCTGCAGGCGGGCTTGGTTTACACTTTCCGAGGACTCCAGATGGCATACTCATATACCGAAAAGAAACGGATCCGTAAGAATTTTGGTAAATTGCCTAGCGTCATGGATGCTCCGTACCTGCTCGCGATTCAAGTCGACTCGTACAGAACATTCTTACAAGATGGCAAATCACCAAAAAACCGCGAAGATATCGGTCTCCAAGCCGCATTTCGTTCAGTTTTTCCTATTGAAAGTTATTCTGGCAATGCTGCTTTAGAATTCGTTGAGTATAGTCTTGGTAAGCCTGAGTTTGATGTACGCGAATGTATCCTTCGTGGCTCAACTTATGCAGCACCAATGCGCGTAAAAATTCGTTTGATCCTGAAAGATCGCGAAACTAAATCAATCAAAGACGTACGTGAACAAGAAGTCTACATGGGCGAAATGCCGCTTATGACAGACAACGGTACTTTCGTCATTAACGGTACCGAGCGTGTAATCGTATCGCAATTGCACCGTTCACCGGGCGTATTCTTTGACCACGATAAAGGCAAAACTCACTCAAGCGGTAAAGTCCTTTATTCAGCTCGTATCATTCCTTACCGTGGTTCATGGTTAGACTTTGAATTCGATGCCAAAGACCTGGTCTACGTACGTATTGACCGTCGTCGTAAATTGCTTGCGACTGTGGTGCTTCGTGCGCTGGGTTATGCCAACGAACAAATTCTCGACATGTTCTACGAGAAAGTACCTGTGTATCTGGACATGGGTAGCTACCAGATTGACCTTGTTCCAGAGCGCCTGCGCGGCGAAATGGCACAGTTCGACATTGCTGACAAAGACGGCAAAGTCATTGTTGAACAAGGTAAACGTATTAACGCACGTCATGTACGTCAAATGGAAGCATCTGGTCTTGAGAAGCTTTCTGTTCCTGATGAATACCTGTACGAACGTATCACTGCTGAAGACATCCCACTGAAAGATGGTGATGTGATTGCAGCCAATACTGTTCTAAGCCATGAAATTATGGTGAAAATTGCAGAAGGCGGCGTGAAACAGTTCAACATCCTGTTCACTAACGATATCGACCGTGGTCCATTCATTGCGGATACATTACGTGCTGATACCACAGTAAGCCGTGATGAAGCACTTGTAGAAATCTACAAAGTCATGCGTCCAGGTGAGCCACCAACAAAAGAAGCTGCTGAGAACCTGTTCAACAACCTGTTCTTCTCTTCTGAGCGTTATGATCTGTCTCCAGTCGGCCGTATGAAGTTCAACCGTCGTTTGGGTCGTCCTTACGAAGTGGGTACTGATCAGAAGTCACGCGAAGTTGAAGGCATTCTCTCGAATGAAGATATCACTGATGTATTAAAAACATTAGTAGAAATCCGTAACGGTAAAGGTGAAGTCGACGATATCGACCACTTGGGTAACCGTCGTGTTCGTTCTGTGGGTGAAATGACTGAGAACCAATTCCGTGTAGGTCTGGTTCGTGTAGAACGTGCTGTTAAAGAACGTTTGTCTCAAGCTGAAACTGATAATCTGTCTCCGCAAGACCTGATCAATGCGAAGCCAGTGGCTGCTGCAATCAAAGAATTCTTTGGTTCAAGCCAGTTGTCTCAGTTCATGGACCAAAACAACCCGTTATCTGAAATTACCCACAAGCGTCGTGTATCAGCACTTGGGCCTGGTGGTTTGACTCGTGAACGTGCGGGCTTCGAAGTACGTGACGTACATCAAACTCACTATGGTCGTGTATGTCCAATTGAGACTCCTGAGGGTCCAAACATTGGTTTGATCAACTCTCTGTCTGTTTACGCCAAATGTAACAACTTCGGTTTCCTGGAAACTCCATACCGTAAAGTGGTTGATGGCCGCGTAACTGATGACGTTGAATACCTGTCTGCGATTGAAGAAGTAGGTACTGTGATTGCACAGGCCGACTCTGCAGTAGATAAAGACGGCAACCTGTCTGAAGAATTCGTTTCTGTACGTCACCAAGGTGAATTCGTACGTATGCCTCCTGAAAAAGTGACGCATATGGACGTATCTGCTCAACAGGTTGTATCTGTAGCAGCATCACTGATTCCGTTCCTTGAGCACGATGACGCCAACCGTGCATTGATGGGTTCGAACATGCAACGTCAGGCTGTTCCTACGTTAATCGCTGACAAACCACTGGTTGGTACCGGTATGGAAGCGAACGTAGCACATGACTCTGGTGTATGTGTAATCGCGAAACGTGGTGGTCGTATTGAATTTGTTGACGCTTCGCGTGTCGTGATTCGTGTCAACGAAGACGAAATGGTTGCAGGCGAAGCAGGTGTAGATATCTATAACCTGATCAAATACACACGTTCTAACCAGAACACTTGTATCAACCAGAAAGTTCTTGTGAACCTGGGCGATAAAGTAGGTCGTGGCGACGTTCTGGCTGACGGTCCATCAACTGATGGTGGTGAGCTAGCATTGGGTCAAAACATGCGTGTAGCGTTCATGACTTGGAACGGTTACAACTACGAAGACTCGATCTTGTTATCTGAGCGTGTTCTTCAAGAAGACCGTTTAACGTCTATTCACATCCAGGAACTTTCATGTGTTGCACGTGATACCAAACTGGGTGCTGAAGAAATTACTGCCGATATCCCGAACGTGGGTGAAGCAGCGCTTTCTAAACTGGACGAGTCAGGTATCGTTTACATCGGTGCTGAAGTGACCGCGGGTGACATCCTGGTAGGTAAAGTAACGCCTAAAGGTGAAACTCAGTTAACTCCTGAAGAAAAACTGCTTCGTGCAATCTTCGGTGAAAAAGCGGCTGACGTAAAAGACTCTTCTTTACGTGTTCCATCGGGTACTAAAGGTACTGTGATCGACGTTCAAGTGTTTACACGTGACGGTCTTGAGAAAGACGAACGTGCTCAGGCAATTGAAAAAGCTCAGCTTGATGCTTACCGTAAAGACTTGAAAGAAGAATACAAAATCTTCGAAGAAGCAGCACGCGAACGTATTGTCCGTCTGTTGAAAGGTCAGGAATCTAACGGTGGCGGTACTACTAAACGCGGTGACAAACTGTCTGAAGAATTGTTATCGGGTTTAGAGCTGGTTGATCTGCTTGATATCCAACCAAGTGATGAAGCAATTGCTGAACGTTTAACTCAAATTCAAGTGTTCTTAAAAGAGAAGAGCCTTGAAATTGATGAGAAATTTGCTGAGAAAAAACGCAAACTTTCTACAGGTGACGAACTGACAACTGGCGTATTGAAAGTTGTTAAGGTTTACCTGGCCGTTAAACGTCGTATCCAGCCTGGTGATAAGATGGCGGGTCGTCACGGTAACAAGGGTGTAGTTTCTAACATCCTGCCTGTTGAAGACATGCCGCACGATGCCAATGGTGTACCAGTAGATATCGTACTGAACCCGCTCGGTGTACCATCACGTATGAACGTCGGTCAGATTCTGGAAACTCACTTGGGTATGGCTGCTAAAGGTCTTGGCGATCAAATCGATAAGATGCTGAAAGAACAGCGTACAGTTCTTGAACTGCGTGATTTCCTAGACAAGATTTATAATAAGGTTGGCGGTCAGCAAGAAGATCTTGACAGCCTGACTGATGAAGAAATCTTGAAACTGTCTGGTAACTTGCGTAAAGGTGTTCCTCTGGCAACTCCAGTATTTGATGGTGCTGAAGAAGGTCAGATCAAAGAATTACTTGAGCTTGCTGGCTTGTCACGTACGGGTCAAACTGTATTGTATGATGGCCGTACTGGTGAACGTTTCGACCGTCCTGTAACTGTAGGTTACATGTACATGCTGAAACTGAACCACTTGGTTGACGACAAGATGCATGCGCGTTCTACTGGTTCTTACTCTCTAGTAACGCAACAGCCGCTTGGTGGTAAAGCACAATTCGGTGGTCAGCGTTTCGGTGAGATGGAAGTCTGGGCACTGGAAGCATACGGTGCAGCATATACGCTTCAAGAAATGCTTACTGTGAAGTCGGATGACGTTGAAGGCCGTACCCGTATCTATAAGAACATTGTAGATGGTAACCATTATATGGACCCAGGTATGCCTGAATCGTTCAACGTATTGACCAAAGAGATCCGTTCTTTAGGTATCAACATTGAACTGAAAAATGGTGACTAAGAAATCTCCCCCGACCCCTCTTTAAGAAAGAGGGGAGAAAATCCCCCTTTATAAAGGGGGATTTAGGGGGATTCTTGAGATTCCCGAATTTCAGTAAAAAACAATATTTGTGACCCAGTCGGGAAGTGAAAATCTCCTCGACACACGGAGAAAAAAATTGAAAGACTTGCTCGATATCATGCGCAAAAAGACGGATTCCGACGGTCATGCTCCTGTAGAGTTTGATCGCATCCGTATTGGTCTTGCGTCACCAGAAATGATTAAGTCGTGGTCTCATGGTGAAGTTAAAAAGCCAGAAACCATTAACTACCGTACGTTCAAACCAGAACGTGACGGTTTATTCTGTGCCAAAATCTTTGGTCCAGTAAAAGATTACGAATGCTTGTGTGGTAAATACAAGCGTATGAAATACAAAGGCGTCATTTGTGAAAAATGTGGCGTTGAAGTAACAACTGCGAAAGTTCGTCGTGAGCGTATGGGTCACATCGAACTGGCTTCTCCAGTTGCGCACATCTGGTTCCTGAAATCATTGCCTAGCCGTATCGGTCTTTTATTAGATATGACGCTACGTGATATCGAACGCGTATTGTATTTCGAATCTTATGTTGTAACTGACCCAGGTATGACTCCATTTGAGAAATACCAACTTCTGAACGATGAAGAATACTTCAATGCGTTAGAAGAACACGGTGATGAATTCACTGCGAAAATGGGTGCAGAAGCGGTTCAAGACTTGCTTAAAGATATCGATCTTGAAGCTGAAATTGCGCGTCTTCGTGAAGAAATCCCTAACACAACTTCAGAAACTAAGCTTAAAAAAGCCTCTAAACGTCTGAAATTGATGGAAGCATTCAACGATTCGAACAACAAGCCAGAATGGATGGTGATGAACGTACTTCCTGTACTTCCACCAGATCTTCGTCCGCTTGTACCACTTGAAGGTGGTCGTTTCGCGACTTCTGACCTGAACGACCTTTACCGTCGTGTGATCAACCGTAACAACCGTTTGAAACGTCTTCTTGACCTTGCGGCTCCAGATATCATCGTACGTAACGAAAAACGTATGTTGCAAGAATCTGTAGATGCATTGCTGGATAACGGTCGTCGTGGTCGTGCAATTACAGGTTCGAACAAACGTCCGCTTAAATCTTTGGCAGATATGATCAAAGGTAAACAAGGTCGTTTCCGTCAGAACTTGTTGGGTAAACGTGTCGATTACTCTGGTCGTTCGGTAATTACCGTAGGTCCAAGCCTGCGTTTACACCAATGTGGTCTTCCTAAGAAAATGGCGCTTGAACTGTTCAAGCCATTTATCTTTGCGAAACTGCAAGCATCTGGTCAGGCTACAACCATTAAAGCTGCGAAGAAAATGGTTGAGCGCGAAACTCCAGAAGTTTGGGACGTACTGGCATCAGTCATCCGTCAACATCCAGTGATGTTGAACCGTGCGCCGACCCTTCACCGTCTAGGTCTTCAAGCATTTGAACCTATTCTGATTGAAGGTAAAGCGATCCGTCTTCACCCACTCGTATGTGCTGCGTTCAACGCCGACTTCGACGGTGACCAAATGGCGGTACACGTACCATTAACACTTGAAGCTCAGTTAGAAGCTCGTGCGTTAATGATGTCGACTAACAACATTCTGTCTCCAGCGAACGGTGAGCCAATCATCGTACCGTCTCAGGACGTTGTCTTGGGTCTTTACTACATCACTCGTGATGCAGTAAATGCCAAAGGTGAAGGCATGGTGTTCGCGGATACTGACGAAGTGAACCGTGCGCTTGCGACTGGTCAGGTAGATATGCACGCTCGCGTGAAAGCACGTGTACACCAAACCGTGATCAACGAAAACGGCGAACGTGAACAGCAAACGATTATCGTAGATACGACTCCTGGTCGCTGTCTGCTTTGGGAAGTTGTGCCTGAAGGTATGGACTTCCAGCAAATTAACGTTGAGATGACTAAAAAGAACATCTCTAAGTTAATCAACTCTTGCTACCGTAAACTGGGTCTGAAAGACACTGTTATCTTCGCGGACCAATTGATGTACCTTGGCTTCCGCCAAGCGACTCGTTCTGGTGTTTCTGTTGGTATGGAAGACATGGTCATTCCACCACAAAAACAAGCGATTATCGGTAAAGCCGAAGCTGAAGTTCGTGAAATTGAACAACAGTTCGAACAAGGTTTCGTAACTGCCGGCGAACGTTATAACAAAGTGGTCGATATCTGGGCGCGTACTAACGACCAGGTAGCGAAAGCGATGATGGACAACTTGTCATTCACAACTGTTAAGAACAAACAGGGTGAAGACGAGAAACAGAAATCATTCAACAGCATCTACATGATGTCTGACTCTGGTGCCCGTGGTTCTGCAGCTCAGATTCGTCAGTTGGCTGGTATGCGTGGTCTGATGGCGAAACCGGATGGTTCGATCATTGAGACACCAATTAAAGCGAACTTCCGTGAAGGTTTGACAGTACTTCAGTACTTCATTTCAACACACGGTGCGCGTAAAGGTTTGGCCGATACAGCACTGAAAACAGCGAACTCTGGTTACCTGACTCGTCGTCTGGTAGACGTTGCGCAAGACTTGGTTATCACTGAGCCGGATTGTGGTACGTTGTCTGGTCTTGTCATGACTCCGTTCATTCAAGGCGGCGACGTGATCGAGAACCTGGGTACTCGAGTACTGGGTCGTGTAGTTGCTGAAGATGTGAAACGTGCGGGTACTGAAGAAGTTATTCTGCCGCGTAACACATTGATCGATGAAAAACTTGCAAACTACCTGGAAGAGCAAGGTGTCGATGAAGTTAAAGTACGTTCAGTGGTATCTTGTGAATCTACTTTCGGTGTTTGTGCGAAATGTTACGGTCGTGACCTTGCACGCGGTCACTTGGTAAACCCAGGTGAATCTGTGGGTGTTATGGCTGCTCAGTCAATTGGTGAGCCGGGTACACAGTTAACCATGCGTACCTTCCACGTAGGTGGTGCTGCGAGCCGAACTTCTGCTGCAAACAGCGTACAAGTTCGTAATAAAGGTACTGTACGTTTCCATAACGTAAAAACTGTACAACATGCCAAAGGTCACTTGGTATCAACTTCACGTTCAGGTGAAATCGGTATTGCAGATGACTTAGGCCGTGAACGTGAACGTTACAAACTGCCATACGGTGCGTCTATCTTGCTGAAAGATGGTGAAGCTGTAGAAGCAGGCGGTATCGTAGCGACTTGGGATCCGCATACACATCCACTGGTAACAGAAGTTGCCGGTAAAGTTCGCTTCAGCCAGATCGCTGATGGTGTAACTGCAACATCGAAAACTGATGATGCAACGGGTATGACCACTGTTGAAATCTTGCCTGTAACAGCACGTCCTGCTTCTGGTAAAGATTTACGTCCAGCTGTTGTGCTTGACACAGTAGATGGCGGCGAACAGTTCTACTTCTTGCCACAAAACACTATTCTTTCTGTCCGTGATGGCGAAACAATTGGTGTGGGTGACGTAATTGGTCGTGTACCACAAGAATCTTCACGTACTCGTGATATTACCGGTGGTCTGCCACGTGTTGCTGACTTGTTCGAAGCGCGTAAACCGAAAGAACACGCAATCCTTGCAGAAGTGTCAGGTGTTGTAAGCTTCGGTAAAGAGACCAAAGGTAAAAACCGTCTGGTGATTACTCCGGATGATGGTTCTGAGATCTACGAAGAGCTGATTCCGAAATGGCGTACCATTAACGTGTTCGAAGGCGAACATGTGAACCGTGGTGAAACTATTTCTGATGGTCCACAGAACCCGCATGACATCTTACGTCTGAAAGGTGAAGTGGCGTTGACTAACTACATCGTGAACGAAGTTCAGGACGTTTACCGTCTGCAAGGTGTAAAAATCAACGATAAGCATATTGAAGTGATCGTACGTCAGATGCTGCGTAAAGTGGACATCACTGACGGTGGCGATACAAGCTTCATCAAAGGTGAACAAGTGGATTACATCCGTGTGATGCAAGAGAACCAAGCTGTTCTTGCGCAGAACAAGTTCCCTGCGAAGTTTGAACGTCAATTGATGGGTATTACCAAAGCGTCGCTTTCTACTGACTCGTTCATCTCTGCTGCATCGTTCCAGGAAACCACTCGTGTGTTAACTGAAGCGGCTGTAACAGGTAAAGAAGATGATCTGCGCGGTCTGAAAGAAAACGTAGTTGTCGGTCGTCTGATCCCAGCGGGTACAGGTCTGGCTTACCACTTAGAACGTCGTCGTCAGGAAGCAGAAGCTGCAGAATTTGAATTGCACAATGACTTCTCTGATGTAGACCAGGCGTTGAGCCAAGCATTCAGCGATGAATTTAACGGTCTGTAATTAGCCGCTAAATCATTTTAAAAAGCCACTTTCGGGTGGCTTTTTTATTTCCTAAAATTATTCATATTTATATCGCTAGAAAAGATCAGATTATCTGGTGGTTACTTGTCCTAAATATGGAGAAATCATCAATAAAACATGATCTTTCATGCGCTCTTTACAAAATAAATCATGAGGGTTTCAAGATTTAACATCTTGTTATGAATCGCTCCTTAAAATCAGGTTAATCTTAAGTCAAAGCACGAAGGAAGGCCAAGATCATGAAAAAGTTAATGAGCGTAATGGCTGTTGCAACTATCTCCACTTTTATGTTGGCAGGCTGTGAAAATATGTCTGCTAAAGATCAGCGTATTGGCGCAGCTGCGCTCGGTGGTGCAGTGGGTGGTGGTGTAGGTAACAGAGTAGGTGGTGGTGTTGGTGCAGCAGTTGGCGGTGGTGCCGGTGCAGCAGTCGGTAGTAAAGCTCAAGGTGGTTCAAACCGTAATGCGACCTATAGTGGTGTCGGTGGTGCTGTAGGTTCTGCAGTGGGTAAAAGCATCTTTGGCGGTACAGGTGGGGCTGCAATTGGTGGTGCCATCGGTGGTGGTGCTGGTGCAGCGATCGAACAGAATAACCGTCGTCGTTAATCGACAGAACTATCCTCCAGATCGATTTAAAAGCGCCTCAATGGCGCTTTTAGTTTATTCAATTTCGTTATTTAGCTTCTCGAGGCTTGCCTTTGCTCTGTTTAAGGCGGATATAAACGGTCTTTTGTACCTCAGCGATACGCACACCGGAATCATCATAAATATTAAGCTGATACTGGCGATAAACCGGACTATGGTTAGCTGCCAGTTCTTTTACTGTTTGTACTTCCTGCTTGGAAATCCGGATGTCAGCATAGACTGTTCCGCGTCCTGGCGCCAGAAACTGAATGGTAGAGCTTTTATCCCAAACAATGTATTTCGGACCAAGATGATGCATCAGCAATAACATATAAAAAGGGTCGACCATGGAATACAGGCTGCCACCAAAATGTACTCCCACAATATTCTGATTCTTGCGAGTCAGTGGCATTTTCACGCGAACGTGATAATTGGCAAAGTCCATTTCATCAATGACAATGCCTGCTCCACGATAAGGGGCATAGCGATTCAGGATAAATTTGGATAATAAAGGCAGTTGCTGAATTTTTCGTAATAGGCTCATGCGGATATTCTTTTTTCTGGTCTTGTATGCATACTAGAACAACAAAAATAAGCTGGCATTGATAAATCGTGCCTATTTCAACAATAAAAGAGTCAATCAGCGAATAAGGATACATCTATGCAAAGACATAGCCAGTGGGTAGATACCAGCGATCATCAACGTCTCTATGTGAAAACCTGGGGTGAGCCTGAGCGACCGGCTTTGGTGCTGGTTCATGGTTATCCTGACCATCAGGATGTTTGGGAAGCGGTAATTTCTCACCTCGTTCAGGATTATTTTGTGGTGACCTATGATGTGCGCGGAGCAGGAGACTCCAGCGTTCCCAAGAAAATTCGGGATTATCGTCTGGAACGTCTGTGTGCAGATTTAGAGCAAGTGGTCGATCAGGTCTTGCCAGGACGAGCTTTCCACCTTGCGGCTCATGACTGGGGGTCAATCCAGGCTTGGGAAGCAGTCACCGAACCTAAATTTAAAGGCCGGATTTTGTCTTTTAGCACCATGTCAGGTCCATGTCTGGATCATGCTGCTTTCTGGATGCGTGAACAGTTTAAACAGTATAAGGCCAAGTTTTTTAAACAGATGACCAAGTCTTGGTATATCGCGGTATTCCAGCTGCCTTTTATAGCACCTACCGCATGGAATTTCTTTAATGCAGAACGTTGGGGCAAAATGATCAGTCAGCTGGAACAGCAGGAAAATCTGCCGCTAAACCAGAATATTGTCAAAGATGGAAAATATGGCGTCAATCTGTATCGGGCGAACTTTTTGCCGCGTTTATCTCGACCTAGACAGCGTTTTGCGATCTGTCCGGTACAGGCAATTGTGCTCAAAAAGGACCAGTTTGTTGGTCCGGATCTGATTGATGAAATGCCAAAATGGGTGGAAGATTTTTCCCGGGTAGAACTGAATGCCAATCACTGGGCTATCCTAAGCCAGCCGGAACAGGTGGCTCATCTGATTCATAATTTTATTCAGCAGAAATTAACAGCAACTACTTAATATGGAGATTGGGAACGTGACTCGGCAAGGGATAAGTGGAAGAATTTTTATCCGGATTTTCTGATAAAATAGCCGTTTTCTCTCATTCCCAATTCATTATGTTCGCAATTCTTGCTGCTATTGGAGTCATGTTTGGACTCTCATTGGCACGTGTACCTGTGGTTTTTGCCCTGGTCATTGGTGCTGTTACGGGTGGTTTGCTGGCAGGTCTTGGCCTCCAGGGAACTTTAGATGCATTTAACAATGGTCTGGGCGGCGGCGCTAAAATTGCCTTGGCTTATGGCATCTTGGGTGCTTTTGCTTTGGCCTTGGCACGTTCCGGTTTGCCTGACTTGCTGGCCTATAAAATGATTACCACCTTAAAAGGTGAGGCATCAGAAAAGGCACAGAACAAGGTTAAATATCTGATCTTCTGTACAGTGGCATTGGCTGCCGTTTTCTCACAAAACGTGATTCCGGTACACATTGCCTTTATTCCGGTTCTGATTCCACCATTATTGCTGGTATTTAACCATCTGAAGCTGGATCGCCGTTTGGTGGCCTGTCTGCTGACCTTTGGTCTGGTGGGAACATATATGCTGGTTCCAGTCGGTTTTGGTGCCATCTTCCTGAATGATATTCTGGGCCATAACATCAATACCTTTGGTAAACCTTATGGCTTTGAGATTACTTATGACCAGATTCCCGCTGCGATGGCGATTCCGGTCTCAGGTATGTTCGTGGGTTTGCTGGTGGCCATGTTTATCAGCTACCGTAAGCCGCGTCTCTATAAAGATATCCATGTGGAACAGCAGCAAAGTATCTCTGCTGAACTGGGTGTAGAACAAAAATCAGCGAAACCGCAAATTGCCAAACTGACCATCTGGATGGCAGCGATCGCGGTGATTGCAACTCTTGTGGTACAGCTCTATTCAGATTCCATGATTCTTGCCGGTCTGGTCGGTGTCGCAATCTTGAGTTGTGCCGGAATCTTTAAATGGAAAGAAGCAGATGATGTGATCATCACCGGTATGCGTATGATGGCCCTGGTTGGCTTTATCATGATTGCCGCGCAAGGTTTTGCTGCCGTGATTGAGGCAACAGGACAGGTTCCTGCGCTGGTTGAAGCGTCGGTTGACTGGATTGGTAATAGCCAGGCACTTGCCGCCTTTTTAATGTTGTTGATTGGTCTGCTGATTACTCTGGGTATCGGTTCATCATTCTCTACCATTCCGATTCTGGCGATTATTTATGTACCGCTCTGTATTCAATTTGGTTTTAGTCCTGCAGCAACTATTGCGATCATTGGGACTGCGGCTGCTTTGGGCGATGCCGGTTCTCCAGCATCAGATTCAACTTTAGGCCCAACATCCGGTCTGAATATGGATGGTCAGCATGACCATATGAAGGATAGTGTGGTTCCAACCTTCATTCATTTTAATATTCCGCTTATCATTTTTGGCTGGATTGCAGCCATGGTTCTGTAAGTTCATTTTAATCTGCTCTGATATAAATCGGAGCAGATTTGCCTAGATTTAAAATAAATTATAAGATGTATTTAAAATATATATTTAAATAAAAAATTAATATAAACCTGATTATTTTACTCTGAATATTATTATTTTAATCTGATTAATTTACTGGGTATTTAAAGCCAACCAATATAGTCAATTTAAAATAAATATTTAATAATTACATATACTTAAATAATAAATAAAAATTAGTTTTATAATCTCTATTGCATATTAATTTAAGCCGTGTTTATTATTAATTAAGAAATATTTTCTTAATAATTATTCTTCCCTTGGGGGTATTTTAAAATGTTAAAGCAAGTAGCTCTAATTGCATTAATGGGTCTTTCAGCATCTGCGATGGCAGGGCAATGGCAAGTGAAAGTGGGGGCTTCTGTATTAGCGCCTACTCAGGAAACTGACCTGATTCCTGGTGTAGTTGAAGATGCTAAAGCAAGTAGCGAACTCAATTTTACTCCTTCAGTCGAATATTTCTTCAATGACAATATTTCAGCCGAATTATTATTGGCTACCCCATTTAAACATGATGTTGAGATGGCGGGTGATGTGAAAATTGCATCATTAAAACATCTACCACCAACGATTACAGCCAAATATAATTTTAAAAATTCAAGCCGCTTTACTCCATATATCGGTGTAGGTGCTACAGTATTCATTCCATGGGATGAAGAATTTAGCCAAACTGCAAAAGACGCATTAGGTGTAGCAAAGCTTGATGCAGATGTTGCTTATGGGGTAGCTGGCCAAGTCGGCTTTAACTTCCAGCCAGCGGATGCAAAAAACTGGGGTGTATTTGTTGATGCACGTTATGCAGACTTAGATACAGATCTGGAAGCAAAGACTGCTGATGGGACAAAAATTAATTTAGGTGAATTTGGAATCGATCCTTGGGTTTATACGATCGGTTATAGCTATAAATTCTAAGCTCCAATTTTTTGGTTCATTTTTTCCAAAAGCCTCATCCTGCATGGGGCTTTTTTTCAAAATAACAACGATTTATAACGTATTGAAATTGAGCAGATTGGCAATACTCAAATATATTAAAACGAATAAAGTAAATATTAATTGAATACGACTTAATAATAAGGAAGATCAAAGCATGAGTTTTTTGTCGAAGAGCCTTTTGATCTTCAGCACGCTGTTTATTTCACAGAGTTATGCTGCCAGTTTTAATTGTCAGAAAGCGACAACCGCGACTGAGAAAACAATTTGTGAACATCGTTTGCTGAATGACGCTGATGTCAAAATGAGTACCAGCTATAACATCTTGCGCCGTATGGTGCCGATGGGAACACGTTCGGTGATTCAACGCGATCAGGTGAAATGGCTACAATTTCGTGACCGCTGTCAGGAATCTGTATCCTGCTTGAGTCAGGTCTATAATATGCGTCAGCAGCAGCTGGATCTGCATTTTGATCGTATCTATAAGATGGGACCTTATTAAGTCTTGTCCATCCCATCAATTAAACTGATAAAAATGAAAGCCATAAAAATATTTTTTGCGAAAAAATTATTTTAAGGCTATTGAAAATTATTGAACTCACTCCATTCATATAGGCAACAGTTAACATCTGTATCTAAAATAATAGGAGTGATTCATGAGCGATTTAAGCGTACAAAAACACAGTTTCCAGGCTGAGGTAGCGCAGTTACTGCACCTTGTGACCCATTCACTTTATTCAAATCCTGAAATTTTCCTGCGTGAATTAATTTCTAATGCTTCAGATGCGTGTGACAAATTACGTTTTGAAGGGATCAACCATCCTGAATATTATGAAAATGATCCTGACCTCCGCGTACGTGTCAGCCTCGATCCAGAAAATAAAACTATTACCATTTCAGATAACGGGATCGGTTTAAGCCAGCAAGAAGCCATTGAAAATTTGGGGACAATTGCCAAATCTGGTACCAAAGACTTTATGTCAAAACTGACGGGTGATCAGAAAGCTGATGCTCAGCTGATTGGCCAGTTTGGTGTCGGTTTCTACTCAGGCTTTATTGTGGCTGATAAGATTACTGTAGAATCACGTCGTGCCGGTACGGATACCTCAGAAGGGGTGCGCTGGATCAGTGGCGGTACTGGTGAATTCGAAGTTGAACAGATCACTAAAGAAGGTCGTGGTACCGATATTATCCTGCATCTGCGTGAAGATGCGTTGGATTATCTGCAAAGCTATAAAGTCAAACAGATCATCAATAAATACTCAGATCACATTAGCCTGCCAATCCAGATGCAAAAAGAAGTCTGGCAGGAAGAAGAATCTGCTGAAGGTGAAACACCAAAAGGCGGTCAATATGTGAAGACCGATGAGTGGGAAGCGATTAACTCGGCCAGCGCATTGTGGACTCGGAATAAATCTGAGATTACTGAAGAGCAATATACCGAATTCTATAAAAACCTGACTCATGATTTTGCTGCACCATTGGCTTGGGCGCATAACCGTGTTGAAGGTAGTACTGAATACACCCAACTGCTTTATATCCCAAGCAAGGCACCACAGGATATTTTCACTCGTGAAGCCAAGGCCGGCATCAAGCTCTATGTGAAACGTGTCTTCATTATGGATGATGCGGATAACCTGATTCCAAACTATCTGCGCTTTGTACAGGGCGTGGTAGACAGTGCCGATCTGCCATTAAATGTGAGCCGTGAATTGCTGCAGGAAAGCCGTGATGTGAAAACCATCCGTGAAGGTAACACTCGCCGTATTCTGACCACTTTGGATAATCTGGCAAAATCTGAAGATGAAAAAGATCAGGAAAACTTCAAAACTTTCTACCGCGAATTTGGTGCGGTGCTGAAAGAAGGTCTGGGTGAAGATTTCGGTAATCGCGAACGCATCTTGAAACTGCTGCGCTATGCAACTTCGACCAATGATGAGGTGAGCACTTCATTGGCGGACTATAAAGCACGCATGAAGGAAGGCCAGAAAGCGATTTACTATATTACTGCTGAAAGCCTGAATGCTGCGAAAAACTCACCGCAACTGGAAGTGTTCAAGAAAAAAGGCATTGAAGTATTGCTGATGTCAGAGCGCGTCGATGAATGGGCAATGAACTTCGTGCATGAGTTTGATGGTACGCCATTGCAAAACGTATCTAAGGGTGCAGTCGATCTAGGTGATCTACAAGATGCGGAAGAGAAGAAAGCACTCGAAGCTGCTGCTGAACAGTTCAAACCTGTGGTTGAAAAGTTGACTGATTCTCTGAAAGATAAAACGAAAGAGGTGCGTGTAACAACTCGTCTGGTTGATTCACCAGCCTGTCTGGTCACAGGGGAAGGGGAGCTTTCTCCACAACTGATCCGTATGCTGAAAGATGCAGGTCAGCCTGTACCTGATGTGAAGCCGATTCTGGAGATCAACCCGGAACATCCACTGGTGAAAAAACTGGAAGGTTCTGCCCAGTTTGATGATCTGGCCAATGTTATCTTTGATCAGGCGATGATTGCAGAAGGTGGTCTACCAGAAAATCCGGCTGAGTATGTAAAACGTATTAACAGCCTATTGTTGGGTTAATTTTTATATTTCAAAAATCCCTCTACGGAGGGATTTTTTATGTTCTGAATTTAGCTTTTAAAGCTTGAATTCCCTTTTAATGATTTAAAAAAGCGATAGCCAGAATAAAAAAATACCTTTAAGTTTTAAATCTATAAAATAGATAATAATTAAAATATTAATTTATAATAACGATTATTAAGTTAAGAGAATTCTCCCATGAAAAAATCACTGATGATGAGTCTGAGTACAATCATTCTGATGTCAATGAGCGTAGCCACACTGGCCGATACTGAGTCCAAAAAAGTGACTCGTAGCGATCGTATTAGTTTTCAGGCACCCATGAAAAAAGAAGCGCCAAAAGTAAAACGAATGCAGCGTACCGACCGCGCGGTATGGAATATGCCACAGATGGAACAGCCTTCTTTGCAGCAAAAACGTATGATTCGTAGTGATCGAATTGCCTTTACAACGGTTGAGCACCGCCAATAAAAACTTATTGGATTCAGACATTAAAAAGCCCATATTTTATGGGCTTTTATAGTTTCGGATTTGTTCAAATTTAGAAAATGGCCTCAAGACGTACCATCGCACCCAGATAATGGCTTCGGTCCAGTCGGTCATCATTCAGATAGTTCAGGTCGCCTTGCACAAAGAACCATTCACGTAAGAAAGGCTGTCTCCAGGACACATAAGGTCCCCAGCGATTTAAGCGTAAATCTTTATCATCCAGATAGCCGCCCGTATAGATGCCATAGTTAAAGCGGTTGCCCTGGAAAAATTGATGCTGTCTGAAGGTATAGTTGTCCCAGGTCAAATCGTCTTCCTGCTCATCTGCATAGGTTAAACTTAACTGATTGGAAAAAAAGGCCTCATTGGGACGAGCATGGATCAGTTCCAGGTTGGTCCGCAAATAATTTTCACTCTGCAATCCATAGCGATAAATCTGTTCGGCATGAAAAGAGAAGTCATTCTGCATCGCCCATTCTTTGCTGATTTTGGCCCGTACATAGATATCATCCCCAGAACGTACCCCCAGATCCAGATCGCTATCGAAAGGTAGGCCATTTGAAAATTCTGACCAGCGGAGTGCAAACGAGCTGTTGTTTTCACGGGTACGGCGAATATCCAGATTTTTATCCCGGGCATTGCCAGGATTTTCATTGGTAATTGCGACATTGCTATCCAGTTCGTTATCCAGGCTGTCATCACCAAAGACCAGACTTAACTTTTGTTCCAAGGTTGGAAGCTTGATTTTTCCTCGAATCCTCGGCTTGATTTCATAGTTTTCATATTTGTCCCAGCTATTATCCAGGATGATTCGCAAAGTCGCAGTTGCTGGCTCATCCGGGTTGGTCTGGCCAAACCAGTTATCAATCTTATGTGCGGTGCGGTCTGCCCATTCACGGATTCTTTTCTGCTTTTTGTCAGCCCAAGATTTATCTTCTGTTTCTTCGGTGGTGGGTACCATCGCTTCGTCTGACTGTTCAGGTAAAATCGTAGGCGTGGCATCGATCAAGCGTGGAATCTGATCTAAAATACCTGTACCTGTACCTGTACCTGTACCTGTACCTGTACCTGTACCTGTACCTGTACCTGTAGGCTGTTCTGTTTCTGCAGGTTCTGTAGGAGATGCTTCTGCCCAAACTGGGCTACTACTTAATCCCACGCCAAGTGATAGCAATAAGATTCGAGTAATTTGGTTTATTCGCATGAGTTGATTCTTGCTCTTATCGTATTTTATTTACTGCGCTAGTTTTCTAAAAAATAAGGAAAAAAAGCAAGGATAAACTACATAACTACATCAATTATTTAATGATTTGTGCCTGAATTGCCATATAAAGATCTAAAACCCGTACCGGCTGTGACAATCCTAAAACAATTTGATGAATTTTTTGCCAATTCAAATCCTTATCTCGTTTGAGCATTAAATAAGGATAAGCGATTTCCTGATCGGACAATGCCAGGCGACGTTCTCCATGAATCACCCGAATTTTCTGATGTTCCTGTAGTAATAAAATTGGAGTAGAAAAATCAGCGGGTGCTTCCTCAAAAGTAATAAATTTCTTTTGATGAATACACCGAGCCGGAATATAGGCATAGCTTTCCTCAGGCATCCAGACCGTTTCGGCTTGTTGCAGATATATTTCACTGAAAAGATCTATCTGATCAAGACAGGCACCTAAAGCTGCCCATGATATGGATTTTATCTCTATACAACGCCGTCCACGTTGCGTGCCCCAGTGCTGGATACAGGAATTGGCCTGCAAGAGGCTCGGTGCGCCTAAGAGCATCAGATATTTCAGACCTTGCCCTTGCTGATCGGTCTGCATGGAGAGATAAACAGGACGTGCCTGCCAGTGCTCTTCCTCGGCATAATATAGCGCTATTTCCAGATCGGCCGGTTGGGAGACAGTCGGTTGTAATTCTAGGGCACAGAGACGCCGTATAGTCGCTCCAGCATGTTCTAAGGGATGCAGCAGGGCAGAGAATTTACCTAGCTGTATAGATTCAGGAAAATTAATATTTTCATCTATTATCAAAATAGAGGATGAACTATCCGTGTTGTCTATTTCTATAGACAGCTCAGCTGTTTTAGCTTCTTCTGTTTCGCTAGTTGCTCTGTCTAAATCAGGTTTAATTGTTTTAGACAATTGAGGTGCAGTGATCTTGGTCTGGATCTGCAAACTGCCCTGATGATAACGCGCGATTTCTAGGGTAAGCGTATTGAATTCGGCATCCTGAACAGATAAAGCCGGAATATCCAGTTGGGGATCGAGAGGAAAATATGCGTCTTGTTGCTGTTGCTGCAAAAGCCAGTGATGGCAATTTGCTAATTCATCCCATTCACTATGTAAAAAATCAGTTTGCTCTACAGGACCCAGCCAGATTTGCCAGCCTTGTTGTGGCTGATGCAAAAAGGCCCAGCCTGTTTCTGAATGTGCAGTGAGTGCCTGTTGCAGCTGGACAGGATTCTTAAAATAACCGCGATAACAGTGATGAAACTCGGTGCTCGCCGCAAACTGATGTGCTGCCAGCTCAGGCTGGACACGGGATTTAAAACTTAAAATCTGATTTTTAAAAACAGGTTCATCACAGAGATGAAAAATATCCTGGAGCCGTTTTTTGGTTCGGGCGGCTTCATATAAACTGAGGGATTTATGTTCTAGTTGCTGCCCCAATTCATTTAATTCTTTAATTAACTTTGCTTTTTCTAAAGCATTCATTTTAGCTCTCTAGATATATTTGAGTGCTTTATCCAGTGACTTGGCCATGATCATATTGACCGCAAGTTCTACCAATTTATATTCGGTAGAGTTGGGATCTGGATAACGCTCAGCCATTTCAATCAAAAAATCCACAGAAATTGCCTGCGGAGAAATTTTTCCCTGTATTAATGCTTGAAGCTGGTTCATAACAAGAAAGTCTGAAATCCATAAAAGATCAGGTTTTGATTATAAGCATTTGATTGGCAAAATACTTGATTATTTTGAGTATTTTTTAAGCGAAATTGGTAGTTGTTTTTGAATAAAAAGTGAACGAAATCAAAATAAAATAAAAAATAATGAGGTTTTTAATGCTCTCTAAATAGAAGAACGAGTTAGATTTTTGAAGCCCTGAAATAAAAACAGGCTGAATAATTCAGCCTGCTGGGAGATTTTGCTTAAAGACTTAAGCCGCTTTTTCAGTTTCTGCAGTTGCAGTATCTGTAGCTACAGTTTCAACTGGTGCTTTGCTTACAGGGAAATCTGGAAGATAAACCACTTGAGCCATTTGTGCTGAAGCTTGTAGAGAAAAAGCCATCACAGTTGCTGCGCATAAAAATTTAACAGTTTTCATAACATGACCTTTTGATATCTGGATGTTCAAGAGCTTGAACAAGGAAAAAATTAGTCTTAAATCACGTGAAAAATAATATCAAATGGCAATTAATAAAAAATGATCAAATCGGCAAGAAAAGCAACTAAATTTAGATAAAATACTCTATAAAACAATATATTAGAATATTTGCTCTAGATGGTTTTGGATTGTTTTTTATACATTTTTTAGATGTTTTAGAAGCTTTTAAGCAAACATTTATTTGTTGATTATTTAAAACTAGAGATCCAGATTTAAATTTTTTTTAAAGCAGTAAGGGCAGATCAGTATTTGTTCATTCCCTGTAAGTTTTTGCTATTACTTGTTTGCTAGGAGCTGTAGAGAAATTTAAATCGACTAAGATGAATGCTTCTATCTTCACAGAGTGAGTGTTGAATCATGGCAATTGCAAAAGTGGTAGAAGTTAATTCAAGCAGTAGTAAAAGCTTTGAGGATGCAATTCAGACTGGCATCGCGAAAGTCACAGAGACGATTAAAAATGTTCAAGGTGCCTGGATCAATGAACAGAAAGTCGTGATTAATGACAATAAAATTACCGAATATCGTGTCAATCTAAAGATCAGTTTTCTGGTTGAATAATTCACATCATTCATAAAAAAATCCCCATCTTGAATGGGGATTTTTTGATTTGATTTAGTTTTTATTCAGGCTTTGCCGGAACATCACAAGCATCTGTAGAACACTGATCAGCTGCTGGCTGTTGCTGTGGTTCCTCTAAAGCTTTTTCAAGAACTTGCAAGAAAACTTCCTTCGGCTGAGCACCTGCCAAAGCAATGCGCTGATCAAATACAAAGAAAGGAACACCGGTAACTTTGAGCTGGTCACGTGCTACTTCCTGGTCAAATTTAACAAAGTCCGCAAACTCATCCGAGTCGAGTAAATCATCTACTTCAACCGGGTTCAGGCCAATACGCGCCGCGACATCTTCCAACGTTTCACGTTCACCAATTGGCAGGCCTTGCGTCATATAGCTGTAGAAAAAAGCTTCCTGAGCTTCATTGCCCAAGCCTTTGCTTTGTGCCAGGTGAATGATGCGATGCGCATTCAAGGTATTGCCAGAGTTGGCACCTTCCCAGTTAAATTCAATGCCTTCCTGTTTGGCCATGGCTGCGATATTGCGCTGCATGTCTTCAACTTCTGCCACTGAACGGCCATATTTTTGTGCCAAACGCTCAGAGTTGGAAACTTCCTGACGGACTGGCGCTTCAGGATCTAGCTGAAAACTATGCCAATGGACTTCAAGTTCAATTCCGCTTTCCTTTGCAGCAGCTTCCAGCCGTTTTTTACCAATATAGCAAAAAGGGCAGACCACATCTGACCAAATATCTACGCGCATGTCATGTCTCTAATCTTTGTCTTGTTAGAAGTATGAGGGTGAAGAACTGGAATTTAAAGCCCTGCATCCAGACTAAGTGCAGTTTAATCATTCAAAATATTTAGGAAGTTAAGCTGATTAGATTTTTATAGATGGATTTGTCCTCGTTTATTTATTATTTTTCCCATAAAAAAACGCCCCGTAGGGCGTTTTCTGAAGCGGTCAATTAAGCAGTTTTGACTGCAGCTTCTACTGCAAGCATATGACCATTTTCTTCAAAGTTAGAGTGCCAAGACAATGCTTCACGAAGCAGGTGAGGGGTATGGCCACCTTTCGCACATGCACGGTCGAAGTAGTCATTTAATGCATCACGGTACATTGGGTGGGCACAGTTGTCGATGATCGCACGAGCACGTTCACGTGGCGCCAGACCACGAAGATCTGCAAGACCTTGTTCAGTCACAAGGATATCAACATCGTGTTCTGCATGGTCGATATGTGAAGCAAACGGCACTACAGAAGAGATGTCGCCACCTTTCGCGATTGATTTGGTTACGAAGATCGCCAAGTGGGCATTACGCGCGAAGTCACCTGAACCACCAATACCGTTCATCATTTTGGTACCACATACGTGAGTTGAGTTCACGTTACCGTAAATATCAAACTCAAGTGCAGTGTTGATGCCGATAATACCTAAACGGCGTACCAGTTCAGGATGGTTTGAAATTTCCTGTGGACGTAATACAAGTTTGTCTTTGTAGTGCTCAAGGTTGTTAAATACTTTTTCGCCATATTTAGCAGAAAGTGTAATAGAAGAACCTGAAGCAAACTTCATTTTACCGGCATCGATCAATTCAAACGTACAGTCTTGTAGTACTTCTGAGTACATGATCAAGTCTTCGAAGTTTGAATCTTTCAGACCAGTCAATACTGCGTTTGCAATTGAACCGATCCCTGCTTGAAGAGGACCAAGGTTTTTCGGTAAACGCTCTTCAGCTACTTCTTTTTCAAAGAAAGCGATCAAGTGGTTAGCAATTGATTGAGTCTCATCATCTGGTGCAGTTACAGTTGATGGAGAGTCATGCAATTCATTGTTGAATACGATACCCACGATTTTTGAAGGATCAATATTGATTGCATGTGTACCGATACGCTCATCCACTTGAGTCAATGGAATTGCTTGACGTGTTGGACGGTAAGTCGGGATGTAGATGTCGTGCAAGCCTTCAAATGCAGGACTTAAATTCGTGTTGATTTCAACAATCACTTTCTCAGCAAAAATTGCAAAACTTGCAGAGTTACCTACAGAAGTTGTTGGAATGATGCCGCCATCTTCAGTGATCGCAACCGCTTCAATTACCGCCACATCAGGTTTTTTCAACTGCTGGTTACGCATCTGTTCAACGGTTTCAGACAAATGCTGATCGATGAACATCACTTCACCTTTGTTGATCGCTTTACGTAAAGTGCTATCTACCTGGAATGGTAAACGACGTGCCAATACGCCTGCTTCAGTGAGTTGCTTGTCCAAATCGTTACCGAGTGATGCACCTGTGATCAACGTGATTTTCAGTGGATTTGCTTTTGCGCGTTGTACCAAAGCTAAAGGAACCGCCTTCGCTTCACCAGCGCGAGTAAAGCCACTCATACCCACAGTCATACCATCTTCGATGAATTCAGCAGCTTGTTCAGGGCTGATGACTTTGTTGTGTAGGGAGGCTAAACGGATACGATCTAAAGACATTTCAACTCTCATAAATTCTTAAATAATGATACGGATTGTACCGATCAAAAAATGTATTTTGCATAGGTGTTAGGCTAAGGTCTAATTTTTTAGCTAAATGTAGGTATAATGAAAAATGATGTTTTTTAAATGATTGAATTATTAAAAATTAAAATGAATTATATAGAAATACTAAAAAGTCGTTTGTTGCTTTTATGATCACTTACTAGAAGTGATCAGTGAGCGTTTGACGAATTTTATCCAAGGTGGTTGGGGCAGCGGGCGCCTCTGAATCCGCTGATTTCAGAGGTAAGGCAATAATGGCTTCCAGACCGCCTTCAGGCCGATTCTGGATATGCAGCTCACCTGAGTGAATATCAACAATACGCTTGACAATGGCCAGACCCAGACCACTGCCTTGTACGGTACGCGCAGAATTTCCACGAACAAAGGGTTGCATCAGTGCTTCAATCTGGTCTTCTGGAATCCCTTCACCATGATCGGCCACACTGATCATCAGTTTATGGTCCTGCACATAGGCAGCCAGCTCGATCGGTTCCGCACCATAGCGTTTTGAGTTGTTGATCAGGTTACCAATCAGGCGTTTCAGCGACATGCTGCGTACCTCAACCAGCGGTATCTCTTGAGGTGTAAAGCGAATATCAAGTGGCTTAAACTGCTTGACCAGTTCCTGCAACAGCACATTGACATTGGTTTCTTGCAGCTCTTCATCGGAACCATCCCGCATATAGGAAATGAACTGGTTCAGAATGGCATCCATATCCTCGACGTCATAAATCAGGCCTTCCTTGAGAAAGTCTTCATCCGGCATCATTTCTGCGCTAAGACGGATACGGGTCAACGGTGTACGCAGGTCATGTGAAATCCCCGCGAGCATGATTCGACGATCACGCTCGGTTTGATCCAAGGTATAAATCATCTGGTTAAAGGCATGATTCACCTGACGGATTTCCAGCGGACCATGATTGGTATCCAGATAAGGAGCGGAACCATTTTTACTATAGCTGTTTGCTGCATTCTGCAAGCGGCGTAAAGGGCGGTTCAGCTGACGCACCAGGGTCAGGATAATAATTCCGGCAATGAGTGGCGTACCAAGCAGCCAGCCTAGAATCAGTTCAGGGCTATAGTTGGCATAGGTTTTAAGAGGCTCACGTACCCAGTTGCCATTCATTTCTGGAGTTTGAATCCAGATGCGTGGACTTGGCTTGAACTGAAAATAAACGGTTGCCTGTTCGATTCTTAATTCTTTGGCCAGTTTGGTTTCAATCTGGTTAGTAAAGAATTCGGCAATGACCTTGTCTTTTACATTCGGATATTCAGCCGGATTGGTGACATATTCGATTCCGATCCGGTTTTTGAGCCAGGTATCAATATCGACTTCCTGTTCTTTATGATAAAGACGCAGGTCCGGATTATTGAGAATTTCCAGCTCCATGGCCAGATAACGCGCGTGTTGCTGAATTTCAGGTAAATAAAGTGTGCGCCAGAAAAACCAGATTGACATGAACAGGCTGAAACAGACCACAAAGACCACCAGTACAGTGGTTCGCATTGCTGCAGAGCGCGGTTTGATTTTGTCCAGAAAGCGTTCCCAAGGGGTGCGTTTTTTTTCTGAGTAGCTGACAAAATCGGTAAATTTTTGTGGGTCGATGGGGTCGAGTTTCACTGAGCAATCCTGTGCTATGACTTCAGCAAATTATTATGAGTTGATTAAAAGGCCTTATCACACCGGAGTCAAACCATCTGTAATTTAGATATAGGTTAAAACCTTCGGTTCGACCTACTTTTGTTTCGGCAAAAGTAGGCAAAACCATTTTCATTCGCAAAACTCGTCAAATTGCGGCAAGTAATCAATTTATCGCAGAAACATTAGAGATGAATACCTCCTGCCTCAAACAGTTGCGAATGAATTTGTCACGTAATTAAAAACTAAATTGATAGACGGACGAATATTTTACTTTCTTCTAATAAGAAAATTATTCAGCACCATCTGGAACAAACACATAACCGACACCCCAAACGGTTTGAATATAACGCGCACGGGCAGGGTTTTCTTCAATCAAACGACGTAAGCGTGATACCTGAACGTCAATTGAACGTTCCATCGCACCCCATTCACGGCCACGTGCCAGATTCATCAGTTTGTCACGCGTTAAAGGTTCACGTGGATGCTGAACCAGTGCTTTCAATACCGCAAATTCACCAGTGGTCAGGGTCACTACCTGGCCCTCACGAGTCAGGGTACGTGTCGACAGATCCAGTGACCATGGGCCAAAGGATACCACTTCCATTTGCTGGCTAGGAGCACCTGGAACTTCACGAACTTGACGACGCAAAACTGCACGGATACGTGCCAGTAATTCATTTGGATTAAATGGCTTAGGCAAGTAATCATCTGCACCGGCTTCCAGACCGGCAATACGATCCGAATCGCTGCCACGTGCGGTAAGCATAATAATTGGAATATCAATATTCGACTGGCGTAGGCGACGACAGATGCTGAGGCCGTCTTCTACAGGCAGCATAAAATCGAGCACAATTAGAGAAAACAGTTCCCGCTGTAATAGTCGATCCATCTGGGTAGCATCGTGCGCAGTTTTAACGACGAAGCCTTTATCTTCAAGGAAACGTTGTAACAGGGTACGCAGACGCACATCATCATCGACAACCAGGATGCGCTCGACCCGGTCGGTTTCGGTATGTACAGCATCGGGTTTTTCAGCAGGTACCACTAAACTCATGAGGTGCTCCTTTATTCTTTATTGTCGTCATAAACAAAAAATGAAATATGCTTTGAGTATACGATTCATTACTATTAATTGACTATGCTCTAAAGCATCAAATATTGCAGTTAAAATCAAGACATAGATACCAAATATATACATCTATATGCGAAAAAAATCGTCCCGGAACAAGAATAAAATGCAAAGTTCATGCAAACTTTAGTGGAAAAACTGGAAAACGATCGTATACGGTTATCTGAAGCTTATATAAATTAATAAAAACAATGGTGGATTTTATAGACCTGGTCTTTATAATCATGCCATTTAGTACTTATCCTTGTGGGATCAAACACGATGACTGACTTAGTTCAGCAGTTGGCAAAAGAACTTGCCGTACGTCCAAATCAAGTAGAAGCTGCCATCAAACTGATTGATGAGGGTGCCAGCGTTCCTTTCATTGCACGTTACCGTAAAGAAGTAACGCAGGGCTTAGACGATACGCAACTACGCCAGCTCGATACACGTTTATCGTATTTGCGTGATTTGTATGAACGCCGTGAAAAGGTGATCGAATCACTAAAAGAACAAAATAAATTATCTGATGATTTATTGGCACGGGTGAATGCGGCAGAAACTAAAAATGCCCTAGAAGAAATTTACGCACCATACCGTCCAAAACGTACCAGCAAATCGTTTAAAGCCAAAGAAGCTGGTTTAGGTCCGATTGCAGAAAAAATCTTTACTGAAGCCGTGGATCCAGCAGAAGCTTTGGCGGGCTTTAGCCATGAAGATTATCCAGATCAGGAAAGTCAGCTCGATGCGATCCAGCATATCGTGATTGATGACTGGGCGCAGAATATTGCGTTGACCACTGAGCTTAAAGCAATGTTTGCTAAAACTGCCGTGCTGAAAAGTCTGGTCGCTAGCGAAGAGAAAAAAGAAGTTGGTAAAAAATTCCGTGATTACTTCGATTTCTCTGAAAATCTGAACAAGGTACCTTCTCATCGTTTATTGGCAATGCTACGTGGCCGTCAGGAAAATGTACTGGGCCTTAAAGTAGATGGTGAAGATGATGCACCATTGGCACGTATTGAAACTGAATACAACCTGGATACCATTCAGCCGCAATCTCGTCAGGATTTCTTAAAGCAAACTGCGAAACTGTTCTGGCTTGGTAAAGTTCGTCCAACGATCGAACATTCATTATTGACTGAAAAACGTCTGGCTGCTGAAGCTGAAGCAATGCAGGTCTTTGCTGAAAACCTGCGTCATCTACTGCTTTCTGCGCCTGCAGGCGCACGTACGACACTGGGCGTAGATCCTGGTATCCGTACTGGCGTAAAACTGGCAGTGGTGAATGAATCAGGTGATGTATTGGCACATAGCACCATTTACCCATTTGCACCGAAAGATGATAAAGAAGGTTCACTGGCTGAATTGGCACGTCTTTGCCGCGAATTCAATGTTGACCTGATTGCAATCGGTAATGGTACAGCAAGCCGTGAAACTGAAGCGTTAATTGCTGAAATGATGGCTGCAAATGGCGACCTGAAATTGACTCGTGTTTCTGTTTCAGAAGCGGGTGCTTCTGTTTATTCAGCATCTGAACTGGCTTCTCAGGAATTGCCTGAACTGGATGTATCGATCCGTGGTGCAGTATCAATTGCACGCCGTCTGCAAGATCCATTAGCAGAACTGGTGAAAATCGATCCTAAGTCCATTGGTGTAGGTCAGTACCAGCATGATGTAAACCAGACCGGTCTGGCAAAAACTCTTGAAGCAGTGGTTGAAGACTGTGTGAACTCGGTCGGTGTGGATGTGAATACTGCATCTGCTGCAATCTTGGGTTATATCGCAGGTCTGAACAAATCAATCGCGCAGCAAATCGTGGACTTCCGTAAGGAAAATGGCCGTTTTGACAACCGTCAGGATCTGAAAAAAGTGCCACGCCTAGGCGAACGTACTTTTGAACAGGCGGCTGGTTTCTTGCGTATCCAGCAAGGTTCAGAACCATTAGATGCTTCTGCAGTTCACCCTGAGTCTTATCCACTGGTATCTAAAATTGTTGAAGCGAAAGCAACGACTGTAAAAGATATTATTGGCAATACTGAAATCATTCGCCAGGTCAATGCTGAAGAGTTTGTCGATGATAAATTCGGGCTGCCAACCGTTCAGGACGTTTTGGCTGAACTGGAAAAACCTGGCCGTGACCCGCGTCCAGAATTCCGTACCGCAAAATTCCGTGATGATATTACTGAAGTGGCTCAATTGACTGAAGGCATGCAGCTGGAAGGCGTAGTCACCAATGTGACTAACTTCGGTGCTTTCGTGGATGTTGGTGTACATCAGGATGGTTTGGTACATATTTCTGAATTAGCCAATGAATTTGTGGCTGATCCGCATAAAGTGGTAAAACCAGGTCAAATCGTACAAGTTCGTGTACTGAACGTTGATGTGGAACGTAACCGTGTCAATCTGTCGATGCGTCCTGAAGGTTCGGAAGCGCCAGCGAAAGCACCACGTCAACCACGTCGTGACAATGAGCAACGCGGTGAGCGCAAGCCACAAGGCAAACGTCCACAGCATGCACGTCCACAAGGTGACCGCCCGCATGGCAAGAAACCTCAAGCGGCTAAACCACAAGAAAATAAAATTGGTGGTTTAGGAGCACTATTACTTCAAGCCGGGATTAAAGGTTCGAAATAATCTTTAGGCTCTAAACGAAAAACCTCCCAAAAGGGAGGTTTTTCGTATCGACAATATTAAAAAATCTCAAAGAATCTAAAAATGCTAAGAAGTTATTATCAAAGTTCCATCCAAGATTTTTTATCTAGCTCAAATGACTTAATCTTAGGTAATTTGGCACAGCATCATGAATTTGCACTTGAAGATTTACAGAAAAATGCTTGGTTAGCACAAATAGATATTTTAAAAGCAAATTTAGTTGGTATAGCAAAGGGTCATCTTTACTTTGAGTACAGCATTCCTCGAATGGGGAAGCGTGCTGATAATATTCTGATTATTCGTAATTTAATCTTTGTTATTGAGTTTAAGGTTGGGGAAAGTTTTTACTCTACAACTGCAAAAAATCAGGTGATTGATTATTGCTTGGATTTAAAGAATTTTCATTCACAAAGTCATGATAAAAAAATTATTCCAATTCTTATAGCTACTGAAGCGGATACACAAGAGATCATTTGGGAGGATGTAGATGATCTTGGAGCACCCATTTGTTGTCATCAGTACAATTTAAACCAAATGATTCTACAGGCTCTTGCGCATTATGATGTGGGTATGGACATTAATATCCAAGAGTGGAATCAAGCCAGCTATAGACCGACACCCACAATCATTGAAGCAGCGAAAGCACTTTATCAAGGACATCAAGTTGAAGATATTTCCAGAAGTGATGCAGGGGCGATTAATTTAAAAATAACTTCAGCACGTATTGAACATATTATTGAAACAACAAAAGAAAAACGACATAAGGCAATTTGTTTTCTTACAGGAGTACCGGGTGCTGGAAAAACATTAGCAGGGCTGAATATTGCTAACCAGCGACTAAAAAAAGACGAATCAGAACATTCAGTTTTTCTCTCTGGCAATGGCCCACTTGTTGATGTGCTAAGGGAAGCGCTGATTCGACAAACAGTCGAAACAGCAAAAACTGAAGGTCAACTTGAAACCAGATCAAGTGCTGAAAGAAAAGCAAAAGCTTTTATTCAAAATATCCATCACTTTCGAGATGAGTACTTAAGGTCATTAGAAGCTCCTATTGAAAAGGTGGTAGTATTTGATGAGGCACAAAGAGCTTGGCGCAAAGAACAAGTTTCTAACTTTATGAAGCAAAAAAAGGGAATTCAGAGCTTTGATAAATCTGAACCACAATTTTTGATTGAGGTAATGGATCGGCACACAGATTGGTGTGTGATTATTTGTTTGATCGGTGGCGGTCAAGAGATTAACACTGGAGAAGCAGGGGTTATCGAATGGTTAGATGCTTTACAACAGCATTATCCTGAATGGCAGATTTATTATTCTGAGAAAATTTTAGAGGATCGTGTCTATATACAAGATCAAAGCCGAAAGCATCATTTAATTCAGTATGGTAATAAAGAACCTGATTTACATTTGGCGGTATCAGTAAGGTCGTTTAGAAGTGAAAGAGTTGCTGAACTTGTCCAAGCAATTTTAGATGGGGATGCGACGAAAGCACAACATATTTATAGCCAAGTTATAGAATCCTATCCAATTGTTTTAACAAGGAACTTGGAAAGAGCCAAGTCGTGGCTAAAACAACAAGCTAAAGGGACAGAGCGTTACGGCATGGTTGCGAGCTCAGGCGCAAGAAGACTCAAAGCAGAGGGGATTGATGTTAAAAATAAAATCACACCATCTGATTGGTTTTTGAATTCTACAATTGATGTACGTTCTTCATATTACTTAGAAGATGTCGCCACAGAATTTGATGTTCAAGGATTAGAATTAGATTACTGCTGTGTTGCGTGGGATATTAATTTTTACTTTAAGGATGGTTGGTGTTATCAAGCATTTAAAGGAACAAAATGGCAGAACATCAATCAGATGGAAAAGCAAAAATATCTACTGAATACTTATCGTGTTTTGTTGACTCGTGCGCGTCAAGGAGTGGTGATTTACCTACCGAATGTAGATGATAATGATTGGACCAGACCGAGTGAATTGTATGATTCAACATATCAATTTTTAAAAGCCTGTCATCTCAAAGAAATTTAAAAAAAACCTCCCAATCGGGAGGTTTTTTATTTTGGATTAACTATTAATAATCGGAACAATCCAGCTGGTAATAATCAATAAAATACCCAGATGTCCCAGTTTACGTGTCACATAAACCAGTTTAGACGGTGGTTGTTCCAGCTGTTTGGCATACTCTTCCATGGTGATGCCTTGTTTGCCTTTACTGGTATATAAAAACACACCCAAATCCAGACAGATCAGAATGGTGCCAATATCTGCCACCAGTTCCATTAGCTCAAATTGCTGGGTATACAGCGACATGCTAACGCTATAAATCAGATAAAGTCCAAAGGCTATACATGCATATTGCAGGATCACTAAAAATTTCTGCATAAATCTCAACAGTTCAAAAAATTAAGGCAATTATACAAACAATTCGGACAGGCTGTGCCCATTACAGGCTTTGCATCACATCGGCAAAATTCTGCTTCTCGACCAGTTCCAGAAATTCATCTCCCAGGCGCTGACTTTCAGCAATACATTGCTTCCAGAGCTGAATCCGCTGGGCTTGATCCAAACCTTTCAAAGTAAAGTCCTTACGATCCGGTAAACGACCCAAAGGCAAACTTTGCAAATATTCCTGAGAGGGTGAAATTAGCAAAGTTCGTGCCTGATTTTCCGGGCTTGCCGTGCGTTTAAACAGCTTATCGAACCAGCCAGGAGTAATGCTATCAGTAAAATGCGGATACAGCACGATGCCTTTGCTCTGAAACGGCAGGTCAATATGATAGTCAATCAAGCCACCATCACGATAATAACCTTGCGGTGCATCCGGAATATTATTGACCGCTGCCATCACGCCCGGAATAGAAGCAGAGGCCATCAGCCAGGACAAAACACTTTGCTCAGTCAAGGCGTGATAATGTGTAGTAAATCCATCATCGGCAATTTTAAACTGTTCACCCGTATTCGGCTGGCTAATCACACGTTGCATAAAATGGCGGCTGTGTTTACGTGCCACAGCGGTAGTTCCGACAATTCCGGCTACAGAGGCGAGTAAGGGGAGCGCCTTATCACTCTGAAAAATGTGCTGGGCTTTAATCGACAATACCGTCAGATGATAATCTGGATGATTCACCAGATCAGTTTCTTTGCCTTGTACCAGATCCAGCAGCATGCCACGACAAACGTCACTGACCTCCTTACGGGTCATTTTCTTGTGGAAGTATAGATGGGTATACAAGTCGGCAAGACGTTCAGTGCCTGCTTTGGCTCCCCACGCCGCGACACTGGCAAAACGCCAGCTACCAATGGATGAACCGACTAAGGTTCTACGCTGAGGAGCACGTGGGAAAAACTCGCCAAAAATGGCCTGATCCAGTCCCTGAATACCAATACCTTTGGGTCCACCTGCAGCACCCGGCACAATATCGACCTGTTCGGGTTGCAAACCTTCTTTCAGAATCAGCTCACGAGCCTGATGCCCAGCGCGGATTTTCAGAGCAGGCGCATGTTTTTGTAAAATCTGCATAAAGGTTCAACCCATATTTGACCAATGAGGACATATTTTAAGCATCTGGTCACAGAGCCCAATGGCAAGATGTACCCTAAAGTGACTTAGGAGTCATAGGGGAGGAGAAAAATAAAAAAACCTGAACAATGTCAGGTCTTTTAAGAAGGTTATTTCAGTTATTTTGCAATCCGCCAGACTGCGAGTACGCTTGCCAGTACGATCAAAATCACTGACACAAACCATGGTGAAATGATCGCAATCGAAAGCAGAATGGCCATGATGCTGCCGAAAATCCAGCTACGTTTTTGCTGATGTTCCATTTGCAGGCGCATGCTTTGCAATTCATTGAGCTGCTTGGCATGCCAGGCGGACTGGTTTTTCAGACCGTTCAGGCTGTCGATCATCAGGGTCGGTAAATCCTGCGCGCCCAAAAGCAGATCCGGGATTTTTTGTCCGAGTTCCTTGATATTCTTTTGCGGATTCATCTGGGCTTTGACCCAATCGGTGAGGATCGGTTTAGCCAGACTCCAGATATCCAGCTCAGGATATAAGTCTGTTCCCAGACCTTCCACATGCACGAGTGTTTTCAATAGCAACATTAGCTGTGGCGGGATTTCCAGATGGAAACGACGGGCGATGTCCATGACCTGAATCAGAATCCCGGCAAAGTCCAGTTCATGCATTGGCTTGGAGACCATTGGACCCACGGTACGACGCATTTCGCGTGCTAGTGCGTCCTGATCGGTACCTGGTGGAATCCAGCCTGCCTGATGCACAATCTGAATCAGCTGCATGAAGTCGCTGTTCATGACCGCCAGCAGCATACGTGCCACGGTCATCTGGTCATGTTTGGACAGCTCGCCCATAATCGCACAGTCCAGCGCAATAAAGCGCGGATTGGCCGGATTGATAGTTTCGACAAAGACATTGCCTGGATGCATGTCTGCATGGAAGAAATTGTCGCGGAACACTTGGGTAAAGAAAATAGTCAGACCTTTACGCGCCAGATCTGCACGGTCCATACCCAGTTCATCAAAGGTGGCAATATCCGAAATCGGAACACCGGTAATCCGTTCTGCTACCAGCACGTCCTTACTGTCCATATAGACTTCAGGAACATACATCATGCTGGAGCCAGTGAAGTAATGACGCATACGGCGGGTATTGTCCGCTTCCAGAGTCAGGTCCAGCTCATTCAGAATGATCTGGCGATAGTCCTGAATAATTTCAGACAAGTGTAGGGCACGCGCTGCTTCCAGACGCTTTTCCAGAAAATCACCCAGCCAGCTTAGAATCTCAAAATCCTGCAAGATCTGTTGACGAATATTCGGGCGGGTCACTTTGACCACTACTTCACGGCCATCATGCAGGGCTGCAGTATGCACCTGTGCAATCGAGGCGGCTGCCAATGGCTGAACATCAAATCGGGCGAACAGGGTATTTACATCCGCTTTTAAGGATTCCTGAATACGCATCTTGGCGACATCATTATCAAAGGGCTTGACCTGATCCTGTAGCAGGACCAGTTGTTGCAGCACTTCAGGCGGAATCAGGTCACGACGGGTCGAAAGTAACTGACCCAGCTTGATCGCTAGCGGTCCCATTTCTTCCAGTGCCAGTTTCAGCTTAAGTGAATTCTTGCGCTCACGGCTGGACCAGGCTGCCGGATGCATACGGATCAAAGATAAAATGTGCCGGGCTTTTTCAGGAAGTTCTTCCGCAGGAAACAACGTGTCGAGTCTATAGTGCGCGGCGATGCGCCAAAGTTCGAGTAAACGTGAAACATGCGGAATCATAAAGCGGTGTACCTAGTATTGAGAAGGAATATGAGGTGTAGCAGGAGTAAAAGGCTGATCAGTAGAATCGTCAGATTCAATCTGAGCCTGAAGCTGACGGATTTTGGCTTCGACGCGATCTAAATTCTGGTTCAGGATACGGGTATCCTGATTCAGGTCATCCATTTGCCAGCGCGGGGCAAAGAGACCACTATCTTCTTTCAGGGCATCTTCAGCAAAAAATAACTGGCTTTGTAAAGTGCGTTTTAAATGCTTCGGAGCCAGCTGCAACTTGCCAATTTCATGCGCCAGAGCAGGGCCAATCCAGGGACTTAAATGCGCCGCCAGATCAGGTTCAGCCTGCTGCATAATACGCTGGATTTCTTGCAGAAGTTTATAGTCACCTTGCAGCGGAATATTGCCGACTTCATCAGCAAGCAGCAGTTTAAGCAGCTCTACGACATTATTCACCTGTAGCGTCGCCGTTGCTTCAGGAATTTGAGTACTATTGGCTTCATAAGGGCGCTGTTCAAAAATCGAAGATTCTTCAGTATGGCCGGTTGGCGTTGGTTCTAGACGAACCTTGCCCTCATCAAAGAAGACATCGACGGACAGCTGCGGTGAAGTAATGACCACCCGCAGCATTTTGCCAGCCAAAGTATTGAGCTGAATGCGGGTAATCGCATCCAGATCAATCATATGATGAATCAGGCGTTCAACAGCACCGAGGGCGAGAAGTGACCACATATCGGGTACGACCCTTAAAGCTTGAAGCCACGGTGAACGGCAACGATACCACCGGTCAGGTTGTGGTAATCACAGTTCTGGAAGCCAGCATTTTCCATCATGCCTTTTAAAGTACGCTGGTCTGGATGCATACGGATTGATTCAGCCAGGTATTTATAGCTTTCTGAATCATTTGCCACGATTTTGCCCATGATTGGTAAAGCGGTGAATGAATACAGGTCATACAGTTTTGAGAATGGCTCAAAAACTGGTTTAGAGAATTCCAGAATCAGTAAACGACCGCCTGGCTTAAGCACACGATACATGGCTGCCAGTGCAGCATCTTTATCGGTGACGTTACGCAGACCAAAAGAAATCGTTACCAGGTCAAAGCTGTTGTCGGCAAATGGCTCTAGAGTTTCTGCATTCGCCAGAACGAAATCAACATTGGTACAGCCGGCATCAATCAGACGATCACGGCCAACATTCAGCATGGATTCGTTAATATCAGACAGTACTACATGACCGGTAGGGCCCACTTCACGGCTAAATACTTTGGCTAGGTCGCCTGTACCGCCTGCAATATCCAGCACATGCTGGCCACGGCGCACGCCTGACATATTAATCGCAAAACGTTTCCACAGACGGTGAATGCCGAATGACATCAGGTCATTCATGATGTCGTATTTGCTGGCCACCGAATGGAATACTTCAGCCACTTTCTGGGCTTTTTCGTCACTGCTCACAGTCTTGTAGCCGAAGTGCGTGGTTGGACCGACGTTACCGGTATTGGCACCGCGTGGCAGGTTATATTTAGGGACAGTTCCAGTCACAGGCGTATCGGTCAGGCGTTGTTCTAGAGATTGTTGCTGACCTTGTGGAGCACCTTGCGGAAGCGGAGTGGTTAAGAATGGGCTCACTTTGTCTGTCTGTTGTGCCGACTCGGGTGTAGGGGTAGGCGTTTGATTTTCATTCGACATTGGAGTCACTCCTAACATATCAATCGGGTTAATCTTGCATTGCCTGCATAATGACAGATTCTTGGATGTTATTCAGCAATCATGATGCAATTGTTATGAATAATATACAGAAAAATAGGAATATGGGCGGAAATCTTCACTGCCAGTGATCGAATAATTCATATGATTTATCATTGGCGATGGCCTGCCCTAAAGACCTGAAAATATCAGGATCAGGCAGGACCGCAAGCCTTCCTCATCATGGATGGGACAGGAGTGTATTATTGGAATGGTGTTGGATCACCTGAATGCACCTTATCAATAATACCGCGTTCAATCGCAGTAAAGTCATGCACGAATTTTTCTGCCGACTTTAACGGTTTCATGGCCTGGAAACCGTCCTGCATAAACTCATACATCACCTGAAAATGATATTTATTGGCTGCGCCTTTACACATCTTGAAGGCGGTATAAACCACAAAGGAACGCATATATTTATCCAGGCTGACACCCAGCTGATCCAGCAATGCCAGCTGTTTCAAGCGCGCCTCACCCTGATCCAGTTTCAGATAGGTCACACGCATCATTTCATCGGTCAATGGTGCGTTGGCAGGATAATCCTCTAAAAGCTGGATTGCGACCTGTTCATCCAGTTGTACCGCCAGAATCGCCAGTTCGACACCTGAGGTTCCGGTTTTCAGGGCATTTTCCGGAATCATTTTTTCTGCCTTGTGCGCATATTTCATCAGTCGGGCAATCTGCTCGGCCAGTGCGTCGAAGTCCGGGCCACCGTAGAGCCGGTTCAGGAAATATTCGGCCATCAGCTGGTTATTTTTTTCAGAAAAATGCTGATGATGGCTACGCTGCATCCGTGCCTTTTGCCATGCCTGCACATCCTGTAAACGGCTTAAAATTTCAGGCTGAGTGTGATACTTCAGCTGATAATACTGTTCTAAGAGTTCATCTAATCGGGCAAGTTTGGACATGTATTTTCAAATATGATTTTTCGATCTCAGAATCTTAGAGGGTGTGGCGCAATCTCGCTATGACAAATTGATCAATGATTCCTTATTTGAATGTCAATTTGCTGTTTAAACAGACAATCTAATCGTGTGAAAAACGTTGCTAACGCTATTTTTGCGTTCAGACTCCTCGCTATACTGCCCACAAGAATAAAAGATGAGGGATCTCCATGCGTACAGAAGAACAAAGTTTCCAGTTAATGGATGAAGACCAGTTATCCCTTGCGCTGATCAATGCCCAGTATGATCTGAGAAAAACCCAGGGACAGAAAAATGGCAAAAGCCTGATTGTTCTGGTCAATGGAATCGAGCTGGCAGGTAAGGGCGAAGCAGTCAAACAGTTACGTGAATGGGTAGATCCTCGTTATTTGCAGGTGAAGGCCGATCAGCCGCAAGTATTAGGAGAAAAACAGACCTTCTGGCAACCCTATACACGGTTTATTCCTGCCCAAGGCCAGATCATGGTCTTGTTTGGTAACTGGTACAGCGATCTGCTCAGAACCACCATGCAGACTGGTGCCATTGATGATGCCCAGTTTGATGCCTATCTGGAAGATATGCGTGTCTTTGAGCAGGATCTAAAAAATAACTATGTTGATGTGGTCAAGGTCTGGTTCGACTTACCTTGGAAAACGCTACAAAAACGCCTGGATCAGATTGATCCGAGTGAAATGCAATGGCACAAACTGCATGGGCTGGACTGGCGCGACAAAAAAAAGTACGACACCGTGCAACGTTTGCGAGAGCGGTTTACTAAAGACGAAGACTGGCTGATCATTGACGGGGAAGATGAAAAACAGCGTGACCAGCAGTTTGCACAGTATATTTTGCAGGCGCTAAAACATTGTCCCAATCATCCGGTTCGGGCCAAAGGACGATGGAAACAGGCCAAAATTCCAGAATTATTGCAGCATCCTTCGCAAGAACTTGCCAAGACAGAGGACTATAAGGCGGAACTGAAAAAACTGTCTCCTCAGGTGGCCAAGGCGCTGCGCTCAGACCCACGTAATGTGATTTTGCTGTTTGAAGGGATGGATGCAGCAGGCAAGGGCGGAGCAATCAAGCGGATTGTGAAAAAGCTGGATCCACGTGAATATGAAATCCAGACCATCGGGGCGCCGGAAAAATATGAACTGAATCGACCTTATTTATGGCGTTTCTGGAACAAGCTGCAAACTGATGATGATATCTGTATTTTTGACCGCTCCTGGTATGGTCGGGTGCTGGTAGAACGGGTAGAAGGCTTTGCCAGCCCGGCAGAATGGCAGCGGGCCTATGATGAAATTAACCGATTTGAACAGAGCCTGATTAACCATCAAACCGTAATTATTAAATTCTGGCTGGCGATTTCCCAGGAAGAGCAGGCGGCCCGTTTCAAGGCGCGTGAAGATACCCCACATAAGCGCTTTAAAATCACCGATGAGGACTGGCGTAACCGGGAACGTTGGGATGATTATTTAAAAGCGGCCGCCGACATGTTTGAACGTACGTCGACAGAACAGGCACCATGGCACATTATCGCCACTGATGATAAAAACACCGCTCGGGTCGAAATTTTAAAAACAATTTTAAAGCAGCTTCAGGCAGATTAATCTGCCTGAGTTTTGAAAAGTTTGGGGATAAAAAATGGGGCGGGAAATTTATTTGCCTTGAGCAATCTGTTTTTGCTGGATATTTTTTGCTGTGCGATAACAATCTTCAACATGCGCTTCAGCAATTTTTTTCATGACAAAATAACCGAGGCTCGCGGCTACCAGTTGACCACCGAGTGGAATGAATTTTGTGACTTGCTTTGTGATCACTTTCGCTGCAACATTGTTCAAAGATTTTTTGACTGCTGTACGTGCTACCACCAGACCGGAAAACTCGATTCCGCGTTTACGCAGTTCATTCCAGTGCACCTGTTTGGTTGCAGGATCAAACACACTGATCTGTTCAGGGGCTAGACCAAAGCGGGCATTGATCTCCGGAATCAGTTGCGACAGAATGCCGACATCAATGACCACGTCCAGAAATGGCACCGGAATCACAGCTGCTCCGGCAGAATAATAGGCACGTTTTTTGGTTAGCTCTAAGCACTCGTTGCGAATTCTGTCTAAATCTAAACTTGGATCGATACGATCTGGAATTTTGTCTAATTTCATGGGCATTACCTAAAGCTAGATGTTGTTTTTTTCTGTTCAAACATCAATAAGATGCTTTTTTCAAAGAACTTTTTTGACTGAAGTATGAGTTTTAAAGTGACATAGACAGTTCGGTAAGTATAGTAAATAATCTTTATCATTTTGTAGTACTGCTCCATCTCATTTTTCAGGGGAAACGATGGCAATTCATGTTATTCAGAGTCAACGCATTGATGTGCTTTTGGATAGTATGCTGCGTATCGTTAATCAGAGCGTAAAAAATCCCCTGGCCGTGTTACAGCCGCGGCATTTTATTGTGCCATCTCCTGCAGTCGAGGCCTGGCTGACCCAAAAAATTGCCGAGAAAAAGGGCATCAGTGCCAATACCCAGTTTCATCATCGGATCCGTGCCTTTCAGTGGACTTCCTATCAGTGGGTGCTGAATAATCCCAAAGAAGTCGAACAGGTTCGTGAAGCCAATATTCCCCGAATTATTATTAAATGGCGGGTATTTCAGGCATTACGTAAATGCATTTTGCCTGAGCAGATTCCATTAGAGATCGATCATCCACTGTATTCGATTATCAAACGGATTTATGACAGCGCAGATCGTCTGGAACAGGGCATAGAGAAGCAGCTGAAAAAACAAAGCATGCTGTACTGGGTATCCGAACAGGTCTCGCGCCTGTTTAGCCATTATATGGATTACCGTGGTTATTGCGCGCGGAATTGCCCACCACAGGAATGTCGTTGTCCCACTAACTGGCTGGCGTCCTGGGGGCAGGATATTGCGCTCGATGTTGAGCATATGATCTATATTCCTAAAGATGAAAATGGCCATGAAATTCCGGTGGCAGACTTCGTCAAGATTCAGGCACGCGAACTGGAAGCCTGGCAGCGCTGGTTGTGGCAGCATGTCTTTCAGGATGATTATGCCAAGATTCTGGACATCGAACAGATGTACTGGGAACGTCTGGAAAATGAAGATACTCAGGTACAGGCTTTAAAACGTTTGCCAGAACAGGTCGTGGTCTTTACCTTGCTAGAATTGCCACCGAGTCAGCTGGATTTCTTGCGCCGTCTCGGTCAATACATCGATATTTATATTTTCCACTTTAACCCGTCACAGGAATACTGGGCCGATAGTGTCGATCCAGACTGGAAAGCACGTTATGACCTTGGCGTGCAGGAACGTTTCATCAAGAAATTTGAAAAATCTCAGGGATGTTTGCCGACTGATACCGAAATCCAGCATTTCTTTGCAGCCTTTCAGTTGAACTTTAATGCCGAAGACCGAGAATCGCGTCATCCCTTGCTGACCCGCTTTGGCAAGCAGGCACGTGATCATTTCTCGTTATTGTCCAAACTGTCTTCAGGTGAAGAAGGTCTCTGGGCCGATGCTTTCGTGGATGAATATCAGGATAAGTTACTGGCCAAAATCCAGTCGGATATTTTGTACCTGCTGGAACCGGAAAAACACCAGTATCCGCTCAAACCCGACGATGATTCGGTACAGATTCATGTCTGTCATTCCTCACTGCGCCAGCTGGAAGTCTTAAAAGAACAGATGATTCACTGGCTGGCCCAAGGCACGGAAGATGCCCCACGTCAGCCGAGCGATATTCTGGTGCTGGCCCCGAACCTGAAAGAGCTGGAACCGGCAATTCGGAGTGTCTTTGCACCGCCGCCACGAGAACGGGAAGGCAATAGCCAGCGTCTGCAAAAAGATAATCTGTATTTACCGATTCAGATTGCCGGGGTGTCCCGACTCGATGTCAGTAATGCCTGGCGCGCGGTACTGGGCCGGATTCAGCTGGTGCATCGACGTTTCAGTATCGAAGATTTTGCCGACTGGCTCAGTCTGAATGCGACCCAGCAACTATATGCGCTGGACTACGCGCAAGTTGAGCGCATGTTGCAGCTACTGGGCGAAGCGGGCTTTAAACGTGGTCTGGATCAGCAGCATTTACAGCAAAGCCTGACTGCAGGCGATGAAGATTACCGCTTCAGTTTTAAATTTGCATTGGATCGGCTGGCACTCGGGCTTGCAGTTCCGGAACATGCCCTGTTTCAGGATACCTTAAGCTATGCTCGGGTCTTGAGTAGTGATTTCCCTCTCATCTCGACTTTAATCCAGATTTATCAGGATGTGGTACAGCGCCGTGACTGGCTGATTTTGCATGAACAGGGACAACGTACCCCGGTAAAAACTTGGCTGGAATATCTGCGTGAAGACTTGAATGAGTTCCGTGAAGCCGGCGTCGAGTCCTTAAAGACGGTCGCAGAAATCATTGACAAGCAGATGCGGATGCTGACGTTGGCCGATTACCATGATCAGGATGATCCGCATGCCAGCCAGGAGCTGGTCGCCTTAAGTCTGCCATTGCCTTATGTACTGGAAGAAATTCAGAATACGTTGGAGATGCAACTGGATCAGGCCGAGCCGACCGGACAAATTACCTTTAGTCAAATCGGCCAGATCCGTCCGTTGCCGTATAAGCTGGTGGTGATGCTGAATCTGGATACCGGTAAATTTCCGAGCCGGAATCAGCAGGTGCCATTTGACCTGATGAACAGTCTGAAGCCGCAGTTAGGGGATCGTTCCCGTCTGGATGATGACCAAGGTGCTTTTCTGGATGCATTGCTATTGGCGCAGGACAATTTATGGCTGTTCTATAATGGTTTTGATGTTGATGACGGAGAAGCACGTGATCCATCCACTTCATTGCAAGAACTGATCCAGCATATTGCCTTGATTTGCCACTCAGACCAGCCCGATGCTGAAGTCGATGAAACGGTTGAGCTCAATGGTTTGAGCGTGGCCAAGCATATCCGTCAGCTCTATCATGTGCATCCATTACAGCCTTTTGACCCGATCGGTTACGTCGAATCTCATACTCCACGTTATCAGACCCAGTGGTTTGCTGTGGCAGAATATATTCGCAGTGCAGAGGGCAAGCGCAGTAGCTGGATCAATGCCCATTATCCAGCATTGATGCAGAAAGAAATCCGGGTGCTGAAAGGGGATGAGTGGATTCGTGACATGATTTTCCCGGCACGTCTATTCCTGAAAAGTATCGGTGTTTCCAGTGTGAGATATGCCGATCTGCCAAGTTCACGAGAACCCTTATTGCTGAATAAACTGGAACAGTATCAGGTCCGTGATTTCCTATTACAACAGGATCAAGAGATTGAGCCACAGCTGATGCTGGACCGCTTGCCGGTCGGAAAAACTCAGGAAGCGACCTGGCTCAGCAGTCAGCAGGAACAGCAATCGCTAAAAGAACGTTTATTGCAGCTGAATAAAGAGCTGACACCTGTAACGCAGCAAACTTGGCAATATAACCCTGAATTGCTGATTCATATTACCTTGCCGCAAGTGCCGCACAGCAGTTACTGGCTGAGTATGCAGTCTTCCTCCGCTTCGGAAAAACGTCGGGCACAGGTCTGGCTGGAATATCTGCTCTGGCTGGCCTATCTGAATAATGATGAACTGTCGCCGCAGCTGGAACGGATTGTCATTTTCAGTAATAAAACCCTGAAGTTCTCCGGGCTGCGTTCTAGTCAGGCACGTCATCATTTACAGGCCTGGCTGAAAGCTTGGGAAGTGGGACAGACCCAGCCGCTGGTATTGCCTGCCGAATTGCTGATGAAAAAGGCCTGGGAATGGACCGAAAATGAACAGGGACAGATCACCATTGCCGAGATGCAGGAACTGCTAAAAGCCTGGAACAACAGCTATGAAAGTGCCAAGCCTTTGGCCAGCGATGAATCCAGCCAGTTGCATCAGGACTGGCAGTTTATTTTGCAGGATCAGGACCCGGATCTGGCCTTGCAACGCTGTTGCCATGATTTTGCCCATGCGTTATATGCACCGATTCATGAACATCTGGAATGGATAAAAGAATAATGACCATGTTACCCAACCAGAACAAAAAGATTTCAACCAATCCGATTCAGGACATGCGCTTTAGCGGCCTGCACTGGATTGAAGCTTCCGCGGGGACCGGTAAAACCTATACCTTATCCAGTTTGATGGTACGGATTTTTCTGGATCAGTATTATCCGCATCAGGTGATTGCCACAACCTTTACCCGTAAGGCTACAGCTGAACTGAAAAACCGGGTACGTCTTAGGGTTGAAGAAACACTAGCCTTCATTCAGCGTCATCAGGAGCTGAATTCGGTCGAAATCACCGCCAAAATCCAGACTGAATCGGATCCACTATTTCAGCAGGTATTAAAAGATTATGGCTCACGCATGGATTACGCCCGGCGCCGTCTGCGTTTGGTACTGAACCAGCTGGATGAGCTGTTTGTCGGAACACTGGACAGCTTTAGCCAGAAATTATTACGTGAATTTGCTTTTGAAAGCGGCAAGATTGAACGGGCCGAACTGACTGAAGATCAGGACCTGTATATCCAGCAGCTGATTCATGATGTACTACGAGAATGGATCCAGCAGCAGCCGCAATATATGGTCAATCATCTATATCTGCAAAACCTGTTGAAACCAGTAGAACATTATACTGGACTAGTTCGTGATGCTCTAAATTTCCGTGTGCAATACTTTCAGAAGGTAGAAAAAGTCGAATGGGATCTAGCTGAACTAGAGCACTGCATTCAGCGCCTGTTCGATGTACATGAACATGAAATTGAGATCATTCGGGAGTATTGCCAGAATTCTCCCAAGTATTTTCATAAGAGTTTTTTCACCAGATTAAGCGATGTCTGTGAAAACTTTATGACCTGGATGGCGGCACTGAAAACCAAAGGCGCGATGAGCTTTTTTGATCCAGAACTGCATGCGATCTTATTAAATCTGTGTTATTTGCGCCGCAAGAAAACCGATTTTCAACCGGTCTCAATGAAGCAAGTATTTAACAAAAGCTGTCCGGAAGCAGAGCAGCAGCAGATTCTGCAACATAGCCTGATTCAGGCCATTGATGGATTGTGTGAAGTCAAAGAGAAGATGGATGCACAGTTGAAGCAGCTGACCACCTATCTTGAATATCATATTATTCGCAGTGTGCAGAACCGTCTGCCGCAAACCTTGCAAAAACAGGGTGAAACCACATTTTCCCAACAGATTCGAACCTTGGCTGAAGCTTTACAGGGACAGCAAGGTCAACGCTTTGCCCAGTTTGTACAGGCACGCTATCCACTCATTCTGGTGGATGAATTTCAGGATACCAACCAGGATCAGGATGATCTGCTGGCTAAAATCTGGCGTGATCCGAACCGGGTCAAAGCCGGCTGTATGATCATGGTGGGCGATCCGAAACAGGCGATTTACGGTTTCCGTGGCGGCGACATGCTGACCTATAACAAGGCGCGTGCCGATGTGCTGCAAAAGCAGGGCCGTGAATACACTCTGATCCAGAACCATCGCTCGGTAAAACCTCTGGTCGAGGTGGTGGACGCGTTGTTTCAACGCCAGATGGATTTTGGTGAACAGGTGCATTACACCCTGATTCAGGCGGGGAGCCGGCCACATCCGGATTTAATCGATAAAACGCTGAGCAATCCGCATCCACTGCGCTGGATTCAACTCGGTGAACAGGATGTTGAAGCGGATCAGGTGGTCTGGAAAATCCGCCAGTTATTGAATCAGTCTGAACAGCAGCAACTGTATTTCCAGCAGGGTGACAATGTTCGGCACTTAAAAGCGGATGATATTGCAGTCCTGAGTTTTGGCCATTATGCGCTGGAACAGGTCAAGCAGCGTCTGCAACGTATGGGTATTCCCTGTTATAAGGAATCCAAGCAGAGCATCTTTGCCAGCCCGGTGGCTCAGGATGTTGCAGCTGTTCTGACCGCGATCATGGAGCCTTTTAATGAAGCCAAAGTCAAACGTGCCTTATTGACCCGTTTATTGGGCTTTAACCTGAAAAAGTTAATCGAACTGCAAGAGCAGAGCGAAGGTCTGAGCCATTATATTGCCGACTTTGATGCTATCCGGGAAATGTGGTTTGAAAAAGGGTTTCTGACGGCCTGGAATTATGCTTTAAATCTGTTTCAGGTCTGGACCAATCTGGTTGCAAGCCAGAGTCTGGACAATGAACGGGTAGTGGTGAATTTACGTCACCTAACCGAGATCCTGTGTCAGCAAAGTGAATATTATCAGGGTGCTCAAAAGCTGTATCACTGGTATTTGCGTCAGTTGCAATCACCTTCAGGCAAGGATAACGAAAAAGAGCGAAAACTCTCTGGCGATCATGGGGTACAGCTCTTAACCATCCATGCTTCCAAAGGTCTGGAATTTAAAGTGGTGTTCCTGTTAGGTGCCGATGCACCTTTTGATGTGAATAAAGGAAATCTGAACTTTTCCCTGTCAGCCGCGGAAAATGTACTGGAACAATCCCGGGTAATTGCAGTTAATCATAAGGACTTGCATGAGCAGGCGATTTTGCAAAATGCGGCCCGTAATGCCGCAGAAAATCACCGGCTTTGGTATGTGGCACTGACCCGGGCCAGTCACCGGGTTTATGCCATGCTGCAAGATCAGAGCGGACAGGCGGATTCAGGCCTGGCATTCTGGCGTGGACAAGGTGAGGCGGCCTTTCAGCATGCCCTAAGTCTGCTGGAACAACCTCTGGCTTCTGAGCCGCCTAGAATTGTGGCAAAACAGACAGAAGCACCGTTACAGATGCAGGCTCATCCTTTACCGGAGCGACAGTTCTATCCGCGGACTAAAACCAGTTTTACTGCACTGTCACAGCATCTCCCGCATCAGGCAATATTGCAGGATGATCTGGTCATTGCTTCTGAACGTCCGGACAGTGCCGCAGATGAAATGAATCTGCTGGAACTGGAACAGCAGGTAGCCAGCCAACCACTGGACTGGATCAAGCTGAATTTTCCTAAAGGCACGGTGGCCGGAACCTTCCTGCACAGTATTTTTGAGCATATCGATTTTCAGGATCGCAGCTACTGGAATCTGGAAATCCGTCGTCGTTTTAAAAATACGGCGCCACAAATCTGGCAGGAACTGAAAGAGAAATTTCATCAGGCCTTTCATATTCGTCCATTGTTACAGCAGGCATTTACCCCGGGCTATCAGACGGCCTGTGTGAATTTACAGACCCTGTTCAGTCAGGTGGCCCGTCAAGGTCAAATGCAGCCGGAAAAATTGCAGCAGAGTATGCAAAAAGTACTCTCCAGCCTGAATTATAAAATCCTGACCGGAATTCGCCTGCATGATCAGAGTGAAGCTTATCGTCAGGAATGGCAGCAGTTTTTCCGTTCCGCTCAAACATTCGATCACTCTGAATGGTTGAACTTCTTAGGGCAGTTTCAGCGCTATTTTACAGAACTGGATGATGAACCTTTTATCCTGTTTTTCGAACAGGAAATAGCGCAGATGACGCCTGCTGAGACAGCAGCGCAACTGGATGTAGAAGCCGTTTTTCAGCAGGCATTCGATCATTTCATTGATGAGATGATTGAGGATCTTCTGCTCAATCGGGTTCATGACTGGCTCAAAGAAATTCTGGCTGCACCCCTACAGGCAGAGTTCAGCCTGGAGCAGTTGCAGCAAGGTACTTATTTGTCTGAATTCCCGTTTTACCTGTCTTTAACCGATGTGCCGTTACAGATTCGTCAGATCCAGCAACTGTTTGCCGAGCATGATATTCTCATGCCTGATTTTAATGAGGCAAAATCGGCACGCTATCTGACCGGTTCTATCGATTTGGTTTATTTTGATGGCCAGCGTTATCATATTGCCGATTATAAAAGCAATTTTCTCGGGCCGGATCAGCAGCATTACACGGCCGAGGCCATCCAGCAGAATATGACCCACTCCAGTTACTGGCTGCAAGCGGCCTTATATCTGGTGGCATTGCATCGTTATCTAAGCGTGAACATGCAGGGATATGACATGCAGCAGCATCTGGGTGGGGCGACTTATCTGTATTTGCGCGGTATGAATGGTCAGGCTGAACAAGGCGCTTATCACTGGCAGCCTGGTCTGGAATTTATTTTGAAACTGGATGAAATTCTGGGCTATTTTGAGCAGAAAAAATCAGCATAATTTTGATGATTTATAAAATTTTAAGAGTTTAAACAGAAGATTATCCTGTGGATAACTTTGAGGATAACTGTGTGGAAAATGAGCAAATTCACGTGTCTCAGCAATCAGCCCATTTAATGGCCTGGATTGACTATCTATGTCAGCCACCGTTCAGTTCGGCGACCTTTGATGCTGCCGCAAAATTGCTGATTCAGCAGCTCCTTGAAGCGATGCAGGAGGGCAATAGTTGTATTCCGGCTAGTGCCGAGCAAAAAGCTCTATTGCATCATTTGGTATTGGATCGTAGCCAGCAGGCTCAAGGCATTGCACCTTTTATTTTTGAAAACCAGCAGTTGTATTTATACCGCTACTGGCAGCTGGAGCAGGCAGTCGCTACAGAGATCGCCCGGATCAAGTCTCAAGCCATCATGCCGGTTGATTTAAATGAGCGTGATCGTAATCTCCTGACAGATCCACAGCAAAAGCAAGCGCTGGAAATGGTCGCCAAGCAGGGGCTGAATATTATTACCGGTGGACCAGGAACTGGTAAAACCTACACCTTGGCACATATGATTGCTGTACTGCATGAAGCCTTGCCTAATATCCGGATTGCGATGGCCGCTCCGACGGGTAAAGCTGCACAGCGGATGCAAGAAGCCTTGCAAAAAGCTTTATATAGTGAAAAGTTACAAGCTTTTGAACTGGAGGCTTTAAAGCAGGTTCAACCCGTTACTTTGCACCGCTTACTGGGCTTGGGGCGGTTGGGACGCCCACGGTTTCATGCCAAGCAGCCTTTACCCTATGATGTGATCGTGGTTGATGAAGCATCCATGTTGGACTTAAGCCTGTCGCAGATGCTTCTTGCTGCAGTGCCAGATTCAGCCCGCTTAATTTTATTAGGCGATGCAGACCAGCTGGCCTCGGTGGATGTCGGCACTGTACTGGCAGATTTACAGCAGACTTCTGTTCTGGCAGATAATCGGGTCAATTTAATCACGACACGCCGTTTTGCTTCAGGCGCCCGGATTGGTGCGATGGCGCACTTTATCCAGCAGGAACATGTTCCAGCATCGGTTTTAAACCAGTTTGAACAGCAAGTGGTTGCTGCGAGTGAGCTGCAAGCAATTGCACTGGATCAGGTAGAGATTGACCAGTTGCAACTGCAATATCTGCCAGAAATAAACCCAACTACAGGTCTACAGTTAGACCCATATTATGATCAACTGATGTATGGCTATCAGGCTTATGCAGACGCGATCAAGCTGGCTCAGGATCAGGCTGATTTTGATCAATATGTGCAGCAGGCAATTCAGTACTTTGATGATTACCGGATTCTCACCGCAATCCGGCATGGTGATCTGGGCTTGAATAAAATCAATCAGCAGATTGAACAGCGTTTTCTGGCCAGTGTAGGCAAGTTAAAACAGGGCGACTGGTATACCGGTCGACCAGTGATGATGACTTATAACGATTATCAGCTGGGTCTGTCCAATGGTGATATTGGCATCTGTTTCTGGAGAGAACAAGAAGGACAGTCACAATTTGAAGTGTATTTCCCGAGCTTAGAAAAATGGGTGCTGGCGACCCGCTTACCGAAAAGTATCGAAACGGCATTTGCTTTGACGATTCATAAATCGCAAGGTTCAGAATTTACTCATACGGCTGTAGTACTCGATCAACAGGCCAAAAATTTGCTGAGTAAGGAACTGATTTATACAGCGATTACCCGGGCCAAAAAAGTTGTGAGCTTACTGGTAGATCGCGACGCGTTTACACAAGCGCTATGCGTCAGAACCACACGAAAGAGTGGCTTAAGCGAAAAAATACTTGAACAATGCAACAATCTATTGGCAAAAAATAAATAACTGTTGTAGGTAAATGCTTACATGGATTCAGGAAATTGGCGCATGGAGCTTTTACTCGGTTTTTGAGAAGATTGGTCACACAAAAGAACTCAACACGGAAAGTTGGGTATAAATCGCATAATAAGAACAAGAATGTCATCAGACAGCGAACTTACAGTGAAGTAAGTGAAAGAGGAAACTTACAGCCGCTAAGCCTTGTAGTTTTGGGAGAGACTACAAGGCTTTTTTATATCTGCCGTTAATGGAATTTTGCCGTAATCTTATAGTTCAATTAAGTTGGCAGAATAAGTAAATTTAAGTAAATAGTGTAATTAAAAGATATATAAGTGTAATATTTTGCAAATTTCGATGACAATTTTGTACGCAATGGCTTACAGCGAGTGAGGATAAATGCCTCTATGAGCATTTCGACAATATGGCAAAATCTACCACACAAGGAAGTTATTTTTAGTCAGGAAGATTTGAAAATAATAAAGCGTAAAACGCACTAAAAAAAACAATAAATAAAAAATGATAATAGAAGAAACTACAGCGCGAAAAAGCCCGAGTTTACTCGGGCTTTTTTTTATCATTTATTTCTAAGCGCGACCAGAAATATTTTAAATATAAAAAGATCAGTTAATTTCTGCAGTTATCTAAACAGCTATTCGTAAGCCAGATCAAGTCCAATTCCTGAAATTATGTGTAAATTGAACCATATGGGATTTCTTCATATCAGTAAATAAGCAAAGACATCTGGCAGCTAAAACCATCAAAATTCATGATCTATTTTTGCAATCTGACGCAATTTCCCTTAAAATATGCAACTTGCTGTAGTGATGCACGGCAGTCAATGTATTGAATTCTCATTACTTTGATTTTTATCAAGATATATAAGCATCTCGGAGAAATCGAATGGCTTTAACAAACGCAGATCGCGCAGAGATCATTGCTAAATTCGCTCGCGCTGAAAACGACACTGGTTCACCAGAAGTTCAAGTAGCTCTTTTAACTGCTCAAATCAATGACTTACAAGGTCACTTCAAAGAGCACAAACACGACCATCATAGCCGTCGCGGTCTGATCCGTATGGTTAACCAACGTCGTAAGCTTCTTGACTACCTAAATGGTAAAGACCACGGTCGTTATGTTGCATTGATCGGTGCTTTAGGTTTACGTCGTTAATTCGATTTAAACTTTATTTTCGGGTTTATCGCATGCCTTATGCTTTATTGCTGAAAACTAAAGTCGGTTTAGCCTTTGGCTAGATCAGGGGAAGGGGCGAATGTTCGCTCCTTCTTTGTGTTTAAAAATAGTGTTTATTTCTGGTGAGGTCGGCTTCTAAGCTTTGTCATTTACCCGTCCATTTGGATGTGAATGCCAAACCTTAGGGGTCTCCACTAGAATAAAATCAGGAAAAAATAAAACATGTCGATGTTTAATATTGTTCGTAAAGAATTCCAATTTGGTCAACATCAGGTTGTCCTAGAAACAGGTCGTGTTGCGCGTCAGGCCAATACCGTATTGATTACTATGGGCGGCGTAACTGTATTAGTTGCTGTTGTTGCTCAACCAACTGCTAAAGCAGGTCAAGACTTTTTCCCACTGACTGTTAACTATCAAGAAAAACAATACGCAGCTGGCCGTATTCCTGGTGGTTACGGTAAACGTGAAGGCCGTGCATCTGAAGCTGAAACGCTGATTTCACGTCTGATCGACCGTCCAATTCGTCCATTGTTCCCAGAAGGTTACTATAACGAAATCCAGGTGACTGCGACTGTTGTATCTTCTGACAAGACTATGGAAGCTGACATTGCAGCAATGCTGGGTACTTCTGCAGCACTTGCGATCGCAGGTACACCATTCCGTGGTCCAATCGGTGCGGCACGTGTGGGTCTGATCAACGGTGAATACGTTCTAAACCCAAGCTTTGAACAATTGAAAGAAAGTGATCTTGATCTTGTCGTTGCAGGTACGGAATCTGCAGTACTGATGGTTGAATCAGAAGCGAAAGAACTTTCAGAAGACCAAATGCTGGGTGCAGTATTGTTCGGTCATGATGAAATGCAAATCGCGATCCAAGCAATCAAAGAATTCGCGACCGCAGCTGGTGCGAAAGAATCAACTTGGGTGGCTCCTGAGAAAAACGAAGACCTTCGTGCAAAACTGAAAGAAGCATTCGAAGCGAAAATCTCTGAAGCATATACCATTGCGGTGAAACAAGACCGTTATGCAGCACTTGATGCACTTCAAGCAGAAGCGCTCGCTCAGTTCGTTCCAGAAGGTGACGAAACTGGTCTTGCTGATGACGTAAACGAATTATTTGAAGATCTTAAATACCGTACCGTACGTGACAACATCCTGTCTGGTAAACCACGTATTGACGGTCGTGATACTAAAACTGTTCGTGCCCTTGATGTACAGGTTGGCGTATTAGACCGTGCTCACGGTTCTGCATTATTCACACGTGGTGAAACTCAGGCATTGGTCACTACTACTCTGGGTAATACTCGTGATGCGTTGATGGTAGATACCTTGGCTGGTACTAAAACTGACAACTTCATGCTTCACTACAACTTCCCTGCATATTCTGTAGGTGAAACAGGTCGTGAGTCTGGTCCTAAACGTCGTGAAATCGGTCATGGCCGTCTGGCTCGTCGTGGTGTTCAAGCCGTGCTTCCAGCAGCTGACCGCTTCCCGTACGTGATCCGTATCGTATCTGACATCACTGAATCTAATGGTTCATCTTCAATGGCATCTGTATGTGGTGCTTCTCTATCCTTGATGGATGCCGGTGTTCCACTTAAAGCACCAGTTGCGGGTATCGCAATGGGTCTAGTGAAAGAAGGCGAACGTTTCGCAGTTCTTTCTGACATCCTGGGTGATGAAGACCATCTTGGTGATATGGACTTTAAAGTAGCGGGTTCTGCTAACGGTATTACTGCGCTGCAAATGGATATCAAGATCGAAGGTATTACTGAAGAGATCATGGAAGTTGCATTGAACCAGGCTTATGCAGGTCGTATGCACATCCTGAACGCGATGAATCAAGTAATTTCACGTGCTCGTCCAGAAATTTCTATGCACGCGCCGACTTTCCAAGTGATCAACATCAACCCTGACAAGATCCGTGACGTGATTGGTAAAGGTGGTGCGACTATCCGTCAAATCACTGAAGAAACTAAAGCTGCGATTGACATCGAAGATAACGGTACAGTACGCGTATTTGGTGAAACTAAAGCTGCTGCACAGGCTGCGATTGCAAAAATCCAGGCACTGACTGCTGAAGTTGAGCCAGGCACAATCTACACAGGTAAAGTGATTCGTATCGTTGAATTCGGTGCATTCGTGAACATCCTGCCAGGTACTGACGGTCTGCTTCATATTTCTCAAATCTCTAACGAACGTATTGCCAACGTGGCTGACGTATTGAAAGAAGGTCAGGAAGTGAAAGTACAAGTTGCTGACGTTGACAACCGTGGTCGTATTAAATTGACCATGAAAGACATCGAACAAGCATAATTCGATTACTTTTAAGTCTGAAAAAGCCCGCATCATGCGGGCTTTTTTATTTGGACAGATTCTTTATTTAAGCACCGAAATCATTTAATAATCACATTGTAGATAAAACGGATGATTAAACCTTATATTGAAACATTCTTGGTTGAGAAAGCTGTTCTCATTTAGGTAAGCGGATCGGCTTCAGAGTTTTTCAGCATGCGATAAATCTCGTCTTTCAGTTTTAGTTTTTTGCGTTTAATCGCATCGATATCATCATTGATATGATTGACTGGATCGAGTTCAAGCTGACTAATCTGTTTGTCCAATTCACTATGTTCCTCAAACAGTCGGGCAAAGTACGGATTTTCCTCACGTAATTGCACAATTAAATCACGGTATTCTGGGAACATATATTTGATCTTTTTATTGCAGTCTTTGGTTTTCATAGGGATATTTATCACTCAAAAAATAAAAGAAAAAAGCAAAATATGCCCTAGTCCGCATTGATCTAACTCAAGCAGACCGGACATTAAAAGGCATTACTTGAAATGCAGATGTTTCACCTCACGACGTAATTCCTGCACTTCATCAATGAGATCCAGCATCATGGCAACGGCACTAAAGGAAGCATCAAAATCACGCTGCAAACGGTAAGCCCGTTGTGCTCGAGTAATATCTTCCCCGAGGAAGGTACCAGGATGCGTTTTAGAACGGTTCGGCAAAATTCCATGTTCAATGAGTTGCATCACCCATTCCGGACTCTGGCCACATGCTTCAGAAAAGTGGAACAAATCAAAGGTACGATCATCCATGATTTCAGAGGGGATATAACCGTTGGAAAAGTTTTCTCTATATTGAATTGTAGTCATAGCTCTACTCCTTAAACAGCCAGGCTTGAGACATTCAGAAAGGAAGGTCGTCCTGAAGTAGGGGAATGCCATAATATTTTATGGCCGCTGCGCTGTGCCCTAACGGTATGGGATGCTAGTTGAACCAGCATCCTGCCTAGAAGAGGAACTCCTATCCTATGGAAATCCTGCTTGAACCTGAACAGCTCAGTCTGAGCAGGGAAACAAAGATCTAGGCGGGCATCTGTTTTTATAGTTTTATCTGTCATTTGCAAACCATCCGCTGTTTGCAACACACATTTACCCATGCCTATGAATTGAGGAATACATGTCGCATGAATACTCCGTTTCAGAGTCCTTAGCAGATTGAATTGCAGCTGAAGATAGATCATTGTGTGAATAAAAAATAACCGTCTTCAATTCATTATTATGAGTTTGCGCTAAGGGAAACAGTTTTTATTTGTACTTAATTGTTTCAAATCATAACCATTAAAAAAGCCCCTGAAACAGGGGCATGGAAAACTGACAAAAATTAGTATTTTATCCAGGTCACACTGCGTCCGATAACCGAAACGCCTACATAACCACGCAGGGTCAGGCGTTTGCCATTGGCGCTTAAACGTGCTTTACCTTTGTAAACTTTACCGCTGATTGGATCAAGTATCTTGCCATCATGGAATTCGCGAGGTTTTTTGGGGTCTGCCTTAAAATCCCAGATAAATGGCAAGCCAATAAATGGTTTATTCTTAAGCTGTCCTGGACATTTGCTACAGATTCCCAGTCTTTCTGCACCTGGCAGGCTACGGGTTTCTACGATAATTCCCTCATAGCTGCCATCTGGTTTTTTACGGATTTCGACATCAGCACGAGAATAACCGGATTGATCATCGATAGTCTTCCATTTCCCCAGTAGTGGATCTTCAGAAGCAAAGCTTAAACCTGCTGCTGTTGCCAATGTGATCCCCATCATTAAGCGACTTAAAATTTTCTTCATAACATGCCTGTTGATCAATGATTATTCGTATTAGATTTATTACTCTAATTTATTCATAAAATGTAACGAAATCAATAGCACAAAATGTGATGAGATTGGCATAAAATTAATGAATTCATGTGAATTATCACATGACCTAAAATAAAAAAGCTCCTAAGGAGCTTTTATTAATACTCTGAATTCGAAACTAGTTTTTAATCCAGGTCATATTGCGTCCGACCGGTGCACCTTCAGCACGACTATGAATGGCAAGATGCCTGCCATTATTTTTCAGGCGGGCATGAGCCTGATAAAGCTGACCAGAAACCGGGTCGAGCAGAGTGCCGTTAATAAATTCATTGCTATGCTCGGGATGACTACTCAGTCCCTTAAGCATCGTCAGTCCAATGAGCGGCTGATCCTTCAATGCGCCTTTGCATAGGGTGCAAGTCTGCTGTCGAGCTGCCCCTGGAATCTCACGAACATGCACAATTTTGGCAATATAGCGATCCTGAGCATCTTTACTAATCACCACATCTGCCAGGGAATAACCAGTACGGTCATCAATGGTTTTCCAGTGGCCAAGTAATGGGTCACTGTTGGCGAAAGCAGATAGACTGATGGTGCTTGCTGCTGTAAGAATGATAGAACAAAGCAGTTTGAATCTCATTGCCACATTACCCCATGCTATTGAAAATATATTTAACTTCTTAAAGGCATAAAAAAATTATGGGATTAATATAGCGTGAAAAATACACTAAATACCAGTCAATAATCACATTAAATTAAGAAAAATGAATATGAGTTAAAAATTACGTTCATTCAGCATGATGAGAATGAGTAAGTATTTACGTGATAAGGAATGGGATAAAGATAATGATTTTAAGCTGTCCAAGCCTTTGATCTGGCCAGACAGCTTACAGATGAGAATTTATAAAAACATGAGATTTACTCGACTTTCACCCAAGACACTGTACGTCCGAGCATGGGTGTACCTACATAGCCACGAAGCGTTAGCACATTGCCTCGGGAATTCAGCGTTGCCTTACTTTTATAGATATTGCCGGTTAGTGGATCGAGAATTGAACCATTAACGAATTCATTTTTCTTTTCTGGATTTGGTTTTAGACCTGATAAGACAGATAGACCCAGAATAGGTACGTCTTTCAGTGCCCCCTTACATTTAGAGCAATGGGTATGTGCAGGACGATTTGGAATGGCATGGATACGAACAACTTTACCCTGATAAGTACCATCATTGAGTTTACTGATTTCAACATCAGCACGCGCATAGCCCGTTTTGTCATCAATGGCTTTCCATGTCCCCGTGATTTCGGCTGCATAGCTGAAGCTCTGCGCAGCACATAACATCACACCCATTAAATATCGAAATTTCATTTAAAATCTTCCACTTATTTTTTTGATTTTTTTACTTTGAAAATACCGTTGATCTTCTGATTCTATCGGTGTGCAAATTTTAATCATGTGGCAAGCTTGAAATTAAGTACATTTGTCTTTTTATATGAGAAATTTTGGTCAATATTTTATGAAAATATAAAATGAAAAAAGCACTCAATATTGAGTGCTTTTTTGAGCCGAACAGGGGCGGTTATTAACTGAGGTGTTCACCAAACAGGCTCAAAGCTTCTTCAGCCGTAAAGATATAACGGCTATTACAGAACTGACAGTCCATCTCAATTGGATTCTGGAATTCTAAAGTTTCACGAACCGATTCTACACCAATCTGCTGTAAGGCAATCGCACAACGTTCTTTAGAACAGGTACAGCCAAACTGCAAATGTTCTACTTCTGGTAAGCGCACTTCTTCTTCGTTATATAAACGATAGAGAATTTCATTGGCATCCAGAGTGACCAGTTCTTCTGTTTTTAATGTTTCAGTCAGCATGGTCAGACGTGGCCATAAGTCTTCATCGACACGGCGTTGTTCTTCTTCACTGTTACGCGGTAGCAGTTGAATCAGCAAACCACCTGCACGATTGTTATCACTGGCCAGCACGATACGTGTCGGAATCTGGGCAGACAGGTCATAATATTGCATCAGACAGCCAGCCAGATTTTCCTGATCAAGCGGAACAATACCTTGATAACGTTCACCAAATTCAGGCTCGATATTGATAAACAGCACTGGATTAGTCAGTGATTTTAAAACTGTGCTGCTATCTTCTGCTGCCTGAAAGTGTGGATCTTCTTCGTAATCCGCCAGTGCACGTACTTCACCGCGATGGTTACATTCAGCCATTGCCCATTTAAATGTGCCTGAAGCCTGAATTTGCAGGCTGATACGCCCTTTAATTTTCAGGGTACTGGCCAATAGTGCAGTGGCACTCAGCATTTCACCTAACAGGATTTTTACTGCAGGCGCATAGTCACGCTGGGCCAAAATTGTTTGTAAAGCTTCTTCAAGATGCACCACTTCACCACGAACAGGGCTATCTTCAATAAAAAAGCGTTGGCGTAAATCAGACATAAAATTCTCCATAACCCTGCTTTAATGGTGGCATTATTGTAAAACACAAGTTATGCCAGATCATCTCTTATGGCATCAATTCCTGAAGCGTTGTTGTCCTGTTGCGTGTCCGTATCCTGTTCTGGTGCTTTTTTTAGCTGATCCTGAGCAAGAAGATGCTCCAGTTCTGCCAGTGTATTCCTTGAGCCTGCGAAATTAAACGGACTCTCCGTATCCGGATGAAATTGACGATTGAGCAGTTTCTGATCATGAGTATGAAACTCATGGATCTTTTGTTGCGCCTGTTCTTCAGACAGTCCGCTCAGCTGAACTAGCAGACACTGACTTAGTTCTAGTGCAGAAGCATAGGTTTCTCGCCAGATTCGTTCCACGCCCAGCTCCTGAAGTAGATGGACATGATGCCGGTTACGTGCCCGTACCCATAAAGACATGTCAGGATAATTTAAGCGCAGATGTCGGACGGTCAGCAGTGAATCTTCAATATCATCAATGGCGACAATCACATGCTGAACCGTATCCAGATGTGCCTGAGCTAAAGCCTCTGGCTCAGTCGCATTGGCCTGATAGAAGGTAATACCGTAAGAGGTCAGCAATTCAGTTGCTTCGATATTGCTGTCCATTACACTGAATTTTTGCTGCTGTTGCAGCAAAATACGGGCAATGATCTGGCCAAAACGGCCAAAACCGATTAATAAAATTGGTGCGGTATTTGGTGGAAGGCTTTCAATGTCAAAGGTCGCTGCCAAATGATTTTGCCGATCCAGTCGTGGCAGAATCTGGTTATGCAATAACCAGTAAAATGCCGGTGTGAGTAGCATGGATAAACTTGCCATCCACATCAATGGGGAGAGCAGGGTTGGAGTAACGATCTGCTGCGAAAGCGCAATGATGAGTGCCAGAAAAGCGAACTCACCACTTTGTGCCACACTGGCGGCCAGTAGCGTACTGTTGCGCCAACTATGCTGATAATAACGTGCCAATCCTAAGGTAATCGCAAATTTAATCAGGATCAGCGAAAGTGTTCCGGCAATAATCAATACGGGTTGCGTCAGCACATCGGCAAACTGCAATGACATGCCCAGACTGATAAAAGCCAACCCAATCAATAAACCGCTAAAAGGCTGCAGACTCTTTTCAATCGAAATCCGGAAATCAGAATCTGCCAGTAACATACCGGAAAATAATGCTGCCAGGTACAGATTCAGTCCCAGCGTATCCATCAGGACTAGTAAGCCCAAGAAAATGACAATGGTAACAATGCTATGCAATTCATGACGACCACTTTTGGCAATCCAGCGATAGAGCGGCTGCATGAAATAGCGGTTACATAGAAATAAGCCAGTAAAGGTAGCCATCATGGCAGCAAAATAAGCTATGCCATGTTCTGTTGAACTGACCCCAGCAAAAAGCGGAATCGCTGCAATGATAGGAATTGCAATCAGTGCATGAATCAGGGTGTTGGCATAAGCGGATTGACCATAACTGGTCGCCAGTTGTTGCTGATTATTTAAAAACTGGGTCACCAACGTCATGGCAGAGAGGCTGCCGGCCAGTCCGATGACAATGCTGGAAACCAGATGCTGATCGAGAAAGAACCAGGCCAGCAGGCTCAAAATCAGGGCCGTGCTCAGTACCTGTAAAATGGCCATAAACCACAGGGGTTGCCCAAGCTGAAGAATTCGTTGTGGTCTGAGTTGCAGACCAATCCAGAACATTAGGGCCAACAGGCTGATTTGAATAAAAGTCTGCATCACCTCAGGAGCAGAGATCAGCGCTAAGGCACTCGACCCAATGATTAAACCTGTCAGTAAATAGCCCAGCACTGTTGGCAGTCTGAGTTTATGGCTCAGTGGCACCATGAACAGTGCAATCGCCAGAACCAGCGCTATTTGTAACAGTATCGACATTTTTCCGCCTTAAATTTTATTTTCATCCAGTCTTAAAGTTGAGCCTTTATCAAATGAAGATGGTCTCAATATTTTAGCTGAGTTCTTGTGGATCGATATCCAGTGTCAGCTTCATATTGGATGGCTTATCCTGTAACAGGTTTTGCCACCAGCTACGGACATAATAATGCAAACGGGCACGGTCTGCGGACAATAGCACCATATGGGATTGATAGCGTCCGGCTTTGCGTTCCATCGGGGCAGGAATGGGACCCCAGATGTCCAGCACCAGATCGGGATATTGCCTGAGCAGGGCAGCATGTTTCTGTAAGAATTCGGTATTTTGTGCCTGATCTTTGGATTCACAGCGAATCAGCACGGCATAACGAAAAGGAGGCATCTGGGCGATTTGCCGTTCGGTCAAAGTCTGCTTGGCAAAAGCGCGGTAATTTTCAGTGACTAAGGTATTCAGCAGCGCATGATCAGGTCTTAGGGTCTGTAAATATACATCCCCTTTATGTTCCCCACGTCCTGCACGTCCTGCGACCTGTACGATCAATTGTGCTGTACGTTCTGTGGCCCGGAAATCAACGCTAAGAAGACCGGAATCGATATCTAAAATCGCGACTAACGTGACATAAGGGAAATGATGGCCTTTGGCCAGCATCTGCGTGCCGAGCAGAATTGCAGGCTCGCTTTTTTGAATCTTGTCATAGATCTTTTGCCAACTACCCACCCGGCTGGTTGAGTCGCGATCGACCCGGATCACTTCAGAATCTGGAAAAAGCTCATTCAGATGTTCTTCAACTTTTCCAGTCCCCATCCCTAAAGTAGCCAGCTCCTGATGCTGACATTGCGGACACTGTTCAGGCATACGATGAATGGTGCCACAATGATGACAATGCAGATGCTGATAAGGTTGCCGGTGCACAGTGAAATTGGCATCACAATTCGGACACTGCGCCTGCCAACCACAACTGCCACAAATCAGTACGGGCGCATAACCACGACGATTTAGGAAAATGAGTACCTGTTCTTTTTTAGCCAGGCGCTTTTTGATTTCTTCAATCAGATGCAGGCTGATGCCATGCTGCTTTGGTGCCACTTTTAAATCCAGAATATGGATTTTTGGCATTAGTGCTGTACCCGCGCGTTGATTCAGTTCCAGCACCTGCATTTTACCTTGCTGCACTAGTGCATAACTGTCAATGCTGGGGGTGGCCGAACCCAAGAGGACTGGACATTGCTGTAAATGTCCCCGGTACAATGCCACATCACGGGCATGATAGCGAAAGCCTTCCTGCTGTTTAAAAGACAGGTCATGCTCTTCATCCAGAATGATCAAACCCAGATTAGGCATCGGTGTATAAATCGCAGAACGGGTGCCAAGCACAATGGACGCTTTACCGGTTTCAGCGGCTTGCCAGGCTTGTAAGCGTTTACTGTCATTCAGGCCAGAGTGAAGCAGAGCAATATGACAATGGAAACGAGACTGAAAGCGGCTAATCGTTTGTGGCGTCAGTCCGATTTCAGGCACCAGTACCAGTACCTGCTTGCCCTGTTTAAGTACCTGTTCCATGATCTGAAGATAGACTTCAGTTTTGCCGCTGCCAGTCAGGCCATCGAGTAAAAAGGCCTGATATTGCTTGCGGTATTTCAGCACTTGCTGAATGGCATGCTTTTGTTCCGGATTGGCCGTTAATGGCATCTGGGCCAGTTGTACAGGTTGCGGGCTAAAATCCTGTGCTTCCAGGACACATTCGCAAATTCCTTTTTTTTCGAGCGCTTTTAAAGTCGCTGTTTCTATTCCGGCCAGATTTAAGAGATTCTCAGTTGTTCCCACCGGATGTAGTTTTAGAATCCGATAGGCTTCCTGTTGCCTCTCGGAACGCCGAACCTTGGCTTCAGCCTCATGATCCAGCAATTTCCAGTTTCGGGCCAGCAGATTATACGGTTTGCCCTGACGCAATAAGGTCGGCAAGGCAGTCTGGATCACTTCCCCGATAGGGAACTGGTAATACTGCGCTGACCAGGTCAATACACTTAAAACTTGAGAGTCTATAATGGCACGGTCATCTAAAAGCTCGGTAATGGCTTTCAGTTTGAAACTGGGATCAATCGGAGCATCTAGCGGTAATTTTTCAGTAATCACGCCGACCAGATTTTGCCGGCCAAAAGAAACCGCGACTCGGGCACCCACTTCTGCCTGCTGATATTGTTCCTGACTCAAGCTATAGTCAAAACAGTCAAACAGATGCACCGGCACTGCAACACGAACACGATAAATAGGGGCAGTAACGGGAACAGAATTTGGCATAGTAACAGAGTGGGTCCTGATGAAATTTCGTCGTGCTCAAAGTTCAGTTATGTTAGAGTGAGCAGATAATTTATATTGAAGAATATGAATGATTTTGATGGTCTGACGCAACAGCGTTAAGCAAAATTTTGGAAAATTAGAGCATTACAATGCCTGCATATCAGTTTACTGCGCTTGACGCTTCAGGGAAGCAGCAAAAAGGCGTGCTTGAGGGGGATTCAGCACGACAAATCCGGCAACAGCTTCGGGATCAGGCGCTGATTCCGGTCTCTGTAGATCCGGTTGAGAAAAAAGACCAGCACTACCGTCGCAAATGGTTTGAAAAAAGCATTACTGCTTATGATTTGGCTCTTATGACCCGACAACTCTCGGTACTGGTCGCTGCCGCAATTCCGCTGGAAGAAGCTATTCGCGCCGTCGGCAAGCAGAGCGAAAAAGTTCATGTGCAAAATCTGCTGATGTCAGTACGTTCTAAAGTGCTGGAAGGACATAGCTTGGCTCAGGCGCTACAACAGTCTGGACGTTTTCCAGAGCTGTATATTGCCACCATTGCGGCTGGTGAACGTTCTGGTCACTTGGACCTGATTCTGGATCAGTTAGCTGACTATACCGAAAACCGCTTCGCCATGCAGAAAAAGATTCAAGGGGCGATGATCTATCCGATTATTTTGCTCTTGATGTCTTTTGCAATTGTGATGGGTCTAATGACCTATGTGGTACCGGATATCGTCAAGACCTTTGATCAAAGCAAAGATGCCTTGCCGTGGATTACAGTGACTTTAATGAAAGCCAGCGATTTTATCCGGATCGCCTGGCCATTTTTGTTGATAGGGAGTGCGGCAGGTATTTTTCTGCTGGTACGTTTTTTAAGAACGACCGCTGGGCATTATGCTTTTGATCGCCTGACTCTGAAACTACCTTTATTCGGAAAATTATCACGTGGCATTAATGCTGCCCGTTTTGCCAGTACTCTATCGATTCTGACTCAGTCTGGTGTGCCATTGGTGGATGCCTTACGCATCGGGGCAGCGGTAAGTAATAACTGGGTGATCCGGGATTCGGTTAATTTGGCTGCTGAAAAAGTCACTGAAGGCGGGAACTTGGCTACCCAGCTGGAACGTAGTGGTTATTTCCCCCCGATGATGGTACAAATGATCAAAAGTGGTGAAGCCTCGGGGGAGCTGGATCGTATGCTGGAACGGGCATCGACCATGCAGGATCGGGAAGTGACCACACTGATTTCGACATTACTTGCGCTTCTGGAGCCGCTGATGCTGGTACTCATGGCCAGTATTGTGCTGGTAATTGTGATCGCAGTGATGCTGCCAATCGTCAATATGAATAATATGATTTAAATAACATGTGTAACGTCTACAAAGAATTGAAAGTGCCTGAAACTTTCTAAAGATGAATGAGAGATATTGAATGAAAAGGAATCCAAATCAAGCCATAGACCCTTCAACTACAGCTGTTGAACCTACCGTACGTGTGAGCCAGTTACGTGCACATCGTGCCTCAGGTTTTACCCTGATTGAAGTAATGGTGGTTATTGTTATTCTCGGTGTGCTTGCGGCCCTAATTGTTCCAAATGTAATGGGACGCGGTGAAAAGGCTAAAGTGGATACCACAGTCATCAAATTGCAGAGTATTGCGGGTTCACTGGATCAATATAAGCTGGACAATGGCAAATATCCAAGCATGCAGGAAGGTGGTCTGGATGCGCTGGTAAATCAGCCGGCAACAGCGAAGAACTGGCTCCCAGGCGGCTATGTGAAAGGTGGTTATCCAAAAGACAGCTGGGATAATGACCTGCAATACGTGATTCCGGGAACTAACGGCCGTGCCTTCGACTTGTATTCTTTTGGTGCTGATGGACAGGCGGGTGGCGAAGGAACTGATGCTGATATTTATTACCAACCTTAACTGATAATTATTATAAATTAGTAGGTTATTGAATATATCACTTCACTTGATTGATTGTTTCAATATTGGGTGAAGTGATAATAACTCTCAATCATAAAATATAATATAAATAACTGAATTTAATGCTATTACTATAATATTGATGATTTGATAGTTATAATAAGAATTATTCCCATATTTATCTATTACAATTATCGTAAAATGTGAATAAATATAGACTTTCTATTTACAAAAAATAGCTCATAATATTCTTAATGGCCCTTTTTTAGCCAAAGGAGAATGGTATGAAAGCATTAATATTGTCGGATGAAATAAACCAGTTTCATTGGTCGATGCTGAAATCTGTTCTTTTGGTTTTAAGCATTCTTCCAGCCAGCCAAGGAATTTTGCATTTATGGCAGACCACTGAAGGCAGCAGCCAGATTATGGTGGGTTTCTTTGCCATTAGCATGATGAGTACCTTATTCGTACTATGCTTCTGGTCAGCATTAAAAGCATCTGTCGTGCAGTTTAAACAAGAACAGGCTTCTGCATTTGAAAACGGTATTGTACAAATCTATCGTTATATTCCAATGTTGTCACTGGCGAGCATGTTGTCTTATCTGGTGATCCAGTTTTAATAACATATAGATAAAAAACCGAGGCATGAACCTCGGTTTTTTTATAGCTCCTCCTTTTTAAAAGAGGGACTTTTGAGAGAATTATCTTCTCGACTTAAAGCTGATATCCACCTTACGTGGGCGGAAGCGCCAACCCAGTAATAATAACAATACGGAGAAAATCAGCACTGGCCAATCGCTGAGTTTCATGTAAAGCGTTTCACCCTGCATGGCGGGTAACTCACCGCGGAGTATAGCTTCTTTATCCATAGGTGCACGTTTCACAATATGGCCATTGTGGTCGATGAACGCAGTTACCCCAGTATTGGTAGCACGAATAAACCAGCGACCATTTTCCTTGGCCCGCATTTGTACCATCTGTAAATGTTGCTGTGGACCGGCAGTGCCAGTAAACCAGGCATCATTAGATACGGTCACCAGAAAATCGCTTTGGCTGGCATTACGACGAGTCAGGTTTGGATAAGCCACTTCATAGCAAATCGCTGCACCTAAAGGATGGTTTTTCACATTTAATGGTTTCTGGATATCCGCGCCACGCGAGAAACCACTCACCGAAGGGTCGTTTTGTAGAGCTGGAAGTACCCAACTGAGTGCACCAGAGAGTGGAATATATTCTCCAAAAGGCACCAGACGCTGCTTCTTATAAAGTCCACTCGACTCATCACCGGTCGCCATAATGCTATTGTAGTATTTTGGCGTGCCTACTTCCTGTGACTCAGCCAGATCCCAGAACGGAATACCTGTGACCCAAGCTGTTCCAGATTTTTCTGCCTGAACTTTCATGGCCTCCAAGAAAGGCTCGATGTCGGTCTGGAACATCGGAATCGAAGATTCTGGCCAGACAATTAGGTCACGTCCCCATTCAGTCTTGCTCAGATTGGCATAGATCAGCAGAGTTTTTACCTGATATTCAGTTAACCATTTCAGGTCCTGAGGAATATTGCCCTGGATCAGAGAAACGGTGAGCGGCTTTTCATTTTTTTCTTGCACGAAAGTCAGTTGTGCAGCACCCCAGGCACCCAATAACAAGAGTGCAGAAGGCACGATCCAGAAGACCCGTTTACTTAAGATTTCAACCAGCGCACAGGCCAGAACAATCACTACAAAGGACACCCCAAATACACCAAATAAAGGCGCATAGGCATCCAGATAAAGCTCAGTAAAAGCATAACCTGCAAAGAGCCATGGGAAACCGGTAAATACCCAGGTTTTGGCCCATTCAAAGATCACCCAAAGTGGGGCGAAGGTAAGGGGTGTTTCCGGGAAAAAGCGACGATAAATAAAAGTCTGAAGCGCAGTAAACAGTCCCATGACAATCGCCATGATCAGGATCATGATTACGCTCAGGAAAGCACTGGTATCGCCATACACATGAATAGAGGTATAGAGCCAGAATGCACCCACAAACCACAATCCAATCCCATAAGCCCAGCCAATCCCAAAGGCCTGTTTCGCACTACGACCACGGACGCAAGCATACAGTAAGGCAGGAGAGAGAATCGCCAGCCACCAGTAATGATAAGGTGCCAGTGCCAGGCTAAAAATAGCGCCGGCAAATAAGGCAATCAATACAGGATAAATTAAGGCTAGCTGCTTTTGCTGCTGGGCTGGATTTAATAGCTTATCGAAATATGCTCTCATTGGCGCACAGCTCGAATTAAACGAATAGAACGTGAATCTGCCTCAAGAATGGTAAATTGCCAGTTTTCCAGTTCAATCGTCTGACCTTCCAAATCATTTACCAGACCAATTTCTTGTAATAACAAACCGCCCATGGTTTCAACTTCATCATCGGAGAAATTGGCATCTAGCATATTGTTAAAATGCTCAATTGGCGTCAGCGCTTGTACTACCCAGGTATTGGCTGTCTTCGGGTCTTGATCCGGAACAATATATTGTGCTTCTTCATCCGCAATATCATGTTCGTCTTCAATTTCACCCACAATTTCTTCGAGAATATCTTCTAATGTCACCAGGCCTGAAGTTGTACCGTACTCATCAATCACTACCGCAATATGAGTCTGGGTATTTTTCAGCATACGTAGAACCTGATCCGAACGCGCACTTTCCGGCACAAACAGCGGCTGACGCATCAAGGCACGAATATCGACTTTGGCAGAAGGCTCGGTCAGGAAAGGAAGCAGATCTTTGGCCAGTAAAATACCAACTACATTATCCGGTTGATCCGATGAGAACACAGGGAATCGCGAATGCGCAGATTCAACTAAAACATGCAGAATTTCGAGAAGTTGGTCATCTTCCTGCAAGCTAATCATGGACGTTCTTGGCGTCATGACTTCACGAATTTTGGTGGCTGGCAGATCCAATACGCCTTCCAGCATTGCAACAGTATCGGGTTCTAAAAATCGACGTGAATCTTGTACTAATTTTAGCAGTTCGTCGCGAGTTTCGGGTGCAGTTCCCAGCCATTTACGTAAGCCGCGCATACCCCACGACGGGCCTGATTCCTCGTGCATGATCTTTCCTAAAGACTCTTAATATCTAAAAAAACGTGATTTTATCATACCGCAGAAAATACGCTTGTCTATTGTAATTATGCTGCGCAGACTTGATCGCGCGGGTCAGTATGGTTTTGTGAATTGGTTCAAAGCGCGGGCTGCAATGCGATAGCCGCTTTATGCTAAAATAAGGCTGATCTTGAATTCCTGAGTCTGTCGATGTCTGAAGCTGAAATTACGCCAAGCCTGCAATTGAATACCCGTGGATTACGCTGCCCTGAGCCAGTGATGATGTTGCATCAAGCCATCCGTAAGTCTAAAGCTGGTGATGTAGTTGAAGTTTTTGCTACGGATAATTCAACTTCCTGGGATATTCCAAAATTTTGTATGCACCTTGGCCATGAACTGCTACTCCAAGAGGAGCGTCTGGATGAAAATGGCAATAAAGAGTTCCATTATCTGGTAAAAAAAGGCGGTTAAAAGATTTTTTTGGGCAGATGAGTGATTCATTTGCCCATATTTTTGAAAGATTAAAATGAAAAGAAAGCTATTTTTTTGAATAGTTGATCTGCTTGAAATTCCTGATTTTCAGAAAATAAAAATTTTGATATTCAAGCCTCTTCCAGAATTACAGTGATGAATCGGAACCATGGCCAGACCAATGAATCTAGGCTGGATATAAATAATTCACTATAATGCCGCAAAAATATTTATAACAATTAAAAATGATAAAAAATCATATCGCTCAAGTATTAGAGCAATTGGGTCTTAGCGCACAGAAGCGTGCTTTGCTTGTTCAGTTTTCCCATCAAAAACTTAATTCTGAAGTTTTTCTGCAACGTATTGATGGCCAACATGTCCTGAATCAGGGACTAAAGATTGAGCTGATTTGTGTGTCGACTAATGCCTTGATTCCCCTTAAGGAATTTATTGGAATTCAAGTAGCGATAGATCAGGTCACGGATCAAGGACAGTTATTTCGCAGTTCCGGAATTATTACTGCAGCAACTCAGGGACAGAGTGATGGTGCATTAGTGCTTTATAAACTCACCCTGGAAGATGCAACGTCGCTATGGCATAAACGCCGTAATAGTCGTGTGTTCATGGACAAGAGTGTCCGGGAGATTACTGAAATCTTATTCAAAGAATGGCAGCGTAAGAGTCCATTATTTGCGGCTGCACTCAAGCTGGATTTATCCGGTTTGCAGCAAACTTATGATGTGCGTCCTTTTACTATGCAGTTGAATGAAAGCGACTATGACTTTTTAACCCGTTTATGGCGTAGTGAGGGGATTAACTGGCTGATTGATGAGTCTGAGCTTATAGTTGTGCATTCATCTGCAGCGATTGCAGCGCAAAAGCTTAGATTAATTGATGACAATAGCTACTACCAAGCTTTAAGCCGCAGAGCGATCCGTTTCCATCGTTCCAGTGCGACTGAACAAGAAGATAGCATGACCAGTTTTATTGCAGAACGGCAGTTGCAGCCGACCGCTGTACATATCCAGCGCTGGCATGCCGGTCGCTTGAATCAGGAAGAAGGCATAGGTTCAGTACAAAGCAAGCACCAGCAGAGTCAGGTTCAGGATAATGCCAGCCTGGCATTGGAACAAGGCTGGAACATCAGTCCGGCATGGATCACTGATCTCAGGCATGCAGATCAGGCAACTCTAGCCTCGGATGCACAAATCGAGAAAATAAACCAAAATTTGCAGCATTTCTATGATGCACAGGCCAAACAATTTTTAGCAACATCCACGGTACGTGATGCCCAAGTGGGTTACTGGTTTCGGCTGGATCAGCATCCTGAAATTGACCAGCATCCAGCAGTAGATAAAGAATTTTTAATCATCTCTAGGAAATTTTATAACCAAAATAATTTGCCTAAAGACTTAAATGAGCAGGTTCATGCTTTAATTCAGCAAAGCTGTTGGCAGATGACAGAATCCAAGGACGCAGGTGAGCGTCAGGCCAACCAGCTAGTCTTGCAACGTCGCCATATTCACTTGGTTCCTGAGTATCAACCTTTATTGCAGCGGCCACAGGCCTATCCGCAATGCGCCAAGGTAGTCGGGCCAGAAGATGAAGAAATTTATGTGGATGAATGGGGGCGGATCAAAATCCGTTTTCTGTTCACTCGTTCGGATGACCATGCTCACGATGGTGGTGCAGGCAGCAATGACAGTGATACAGATTCAGCCTGGGTAGATGTTCTGACCCCGTGGGCAGGTATAGGTTATGGGGTCCGTTTCTTGCCATGCATTGGTGAAATTGTGGTCGTCGACTTTTTCGACGGCAATATTGATCGGCCTTTTGTGGTAGGTCGGATTCATGAAGGCCAACGTTCTCCGACGAAGTTTGATCAAAAAGGACAACTACCAGACACCAAAAAACTCAGTGGTATTCGCTCGCAAGAAGTACAGGGGCAAGGCTTTAACCAGTTACGTTTTGATGATACGACTGGCCAGATCAGTATACAGTTACATAGTAGTCAAGCTGCCAGTCAGCTCAATCTGGGTAACTTGAGTCATCCGAAAGAACAGGCTGAAAGTGAAGGACGGGGTGAAGGTTTTGAACTTAGAACTGACCAATGGGGTGCAGTCCGTGCAGGTAAAGGGTTATTGATTTCGGCTCATAAACAGCAAGCCGCAGACGGTTCACATATGGATGCTGAACCAGCGAAAAGCCAGCTTGAATCAGGCTTGCAGATGAGCCAGGCGCTAAGTGATGTTGCTAAAAACCAGCAAACTGATCCGCTTGAAATCTTTGAAAATTTAAAAAGCTTTATTGAGAAAATTGAACAGCAAGATCAAGACAAGGCAGCTGCCTTTAAACAGGCAATTATGATTCTGACAGCACCAAAATCCATTGCGCTGAGTACCCAGCAGGATATTCATTTGTCTGCGGAGGGTCAAATTAGCCACCAGTCAGCGGACAGTATTAATTTAAGTTCGCAGAAAAATATTATTGGGCATGCCTCTTCTAAAGTTAGTCTGTTTGCAGCCCAACAAGGCTTAAGAGCTTATGCCGCAAAAGGCAAAGTTGAACTACAGGCGCAAAATGATGGGATGGATATTATTGCACGCAAAGGTATCAAAACTATCTCCACTGAAGATCAGATCGAAATTACAGCAGCGAAGGAAATTGTTTTAACTGCGGGCGGTTCTCAAGTTGAGATCAGTAGTGCCGGAATTTTGCCGATGACGGGTGGTCAGTTTGAGATGAAGGCAGGGCAGCATCAATTTTTATCAGGAGAAAAGGTAATGCATGATATTCCCTATCTTCCTGCCTCACATAATAGTTCCTATATTTTAGAGTTCGATGTGCGACATAAAATAAACAATAAATTATTAGAAAGCTCTCCAATTTTTAGTCTTATTGATTCTAAGGGGAATGTACGAACAGGAGAGGTTCCCAAAGATGGAATTATTAGAATTACCTCAAAAAATAAGGAAGAAAAATATACGGTTATGGTGCATAAATATGATGCAGAGATATCGGAGTTAGAAGAATGACTTATACGGCTCGTTTAAAAGTATCCTGTGATAATAAAGACCTTTTATCAAAATTAAGCTATACCTTACTAAATACGACAACTCAAAAAAGTTATGGAGGAAAAATTGATCCGAATGGTTGTACCAAAATCTATAGTTGCAATAAATTAGATTTAATCTTTGTAGAGTTAATTTTAAATAATTCAAAAATTGCCAGAGTGCGTGTTCCCGCACTAGAAAATGGCGAATTTAATAAATCGATATATAAATTAAAATCAACTACAGGTACAACAAAACAAGCAGAATCAAATAAAGTACCTGTTAAAGTTAAAAATGAATTAGAAATAGCACTTGAAGCCTTACATGGTACAGCACTTTACTTTAGTAATAACTTTTTAGATCATGATTGAATAGCCACCGATTTTGTAGACACCTTTTAGTTAGATAAAATGGCTAATTAACGAGGTGCTTATGAGCAGTAAACGATACCCTGAAGAATTCAAAATTGAAGCAGTAAAACAAGTCACTGAGAAA